>CADAPR010000115.1 GCA_902789785.1 uncultured Lachnospiraceae bacterium | reverse complement strand
CTTCGGATCTATCGACTCTATAGTCGCTGCCAGTTTTTCAGCCAATGCCTGATCAACCTTCCAGTCCGGGAATGTTCCTCCCGTACAGTCACCCAAGATCAGCACTTTATCGTTTATCACTTCTATGAGTGTCGAATCATCTGTATGAGGTGCCTGAGTCTGAAATATCCTTACCTTGCAACCTCCAAGATCAAATCTCATCTCTCCCGAAAAGATCATATCAGGCATAGTGACGATTACAGGCTTGCCGCCCTTATATTCTTCTCTGATGCTTTCATCAAAATCAAGAAAAGAATCCACACCTTCCTTCTCGATCTTTTGCTTAAGATCTATAAGATACTGCTTTGTTATTTCGTTTGATATTGTAAGACCATTAACCGCATGCATCCCAAGAGTATGGTCCCAATGCCAATGTGTTATCACAGTTATATCAGGAAGCGCAAAGCCTTCCTCTTTCAATGCATTGTAGAATTCCTTTACATGCTCATCGGAGTGTCCTGCATCTACAACAAGATTCCATTTGTCTCCGTGAATATAACTCAAATTGGGGCGATCTCTTCTTTCCTCAAACGGATACACCCATACATGTTCTGATATTCTGTTTAGTTTCATACTATTACCTCTCTAACACATAAAATCTATACAATTCTTCTTCCTCATCATAGATGTCTTTGTACATCTTTTTTTCGACCAGTGTAAATCCCGATCTTTCCGCTGTTTTATATGATGAAGTGTTTTCGTCTTTGATCGTAGCAATGATCTTATTTTCATTGTAATGATCAAAGAAATATCCCGTGTATGCTCTTACGGCTTCTGACGCATATCCGTTATTTCTGTATCCCGCTCCGACAAAATAACAGATCCCAATCTCATCTGTATCTTCATAATATGTACAGCCGACATTTCCTATGATCTGATCTGATCTTCTATCAACGATGGTACAGGGAATGTAATCCGCTCTCGGATCATCGTTAGCAGTCAGTTCCAGTGCCTCATTAATCCAATCACCGATCCATTCACCGCAGTCTTTGTCAAATCCCACTTCAGTGAGGCTGCCGTCTTTTGCCATCTGACAAAAGACCTTCTCATCTCCTCTCTCAACGGATCTGATGATCAATCTTTTTGTTTCAATTTTCATAGCCTATTTCCTTTTACACTTCCTTTGAAAAGGACACATGTCCTTCTTCTTCAATAAATCCACGTTTCTTATAGAACTCATATGCGGGCGCAAACGTATCGGTCTGAAGGAATATCTTCTTTATACCAATCTTTACTATTGCCTTCTCGATCTCCTTGATAAAGTATGAACCTACACCTGCCCCCTGCCTGTCGGTCTTTATGCAGAGTTCGTCTATATAGTATTCAGTTCCACGAAACCAGTGCTTTATATATCCCATTGAAAGACCTATTAGCTCATCTTCATCGTACAGCCCGTATGTTAATGAGTGGCTCTGTCCTATGAGATCGTTAATGTACATATCAAGCTGATCTTCATCAGACCAGTCATCATTCCAT
The DNA here is from genome assembly GCA_902789785.1 of uncultured Lachnospiraceae bacterium. Taxonomy (GTDB): domain Bacteria; phylum Bacillota; class Clostridia; order Lachnospirales; family Lachnospiraceae; genus Colinaster. The sequence continues at coordinate 6,240 of CADAPR010000115.1, read as the reverse complement.
GGTTCATTTGTAAAAACATCCTTAAAGAGCTTTGTGATAATATCTCTTTCATTTAATCCTATTCTTCTTAATTCATACATCTACTCTGCCCTCTGCAGACCAAACAAAGCCTGTCCTTCAAACTCCCGACGATAATCAAAGTACATTTCATACCATTTATCGATCCATTCCCTTAAAGCGGTATCTGAAGGATCTCTCTTTAGTCTCTCAATGTCTCTTCTTCCGCTCCAGTTAAGAACATATCTTTCCCATGCGCTGTCATTATCGCTCGCCATTGCTATCAGAAAGTATCCGTTCTCATTAAAGATATGATTAAGCGTCGATAAAGGTAGGACCTCGCCGTCAAACTCTATGAGTTCTTTGGGCGGATTTTTCACCTTTGAATACAGCTTCTGATATGCAAGGATACCGTCCTCTTCAAGGAACTTTTCTCCGAGTCTTAATGTGTCAGCTATAGATCCGATAGTTTCACTCATTATGACCATGTCATATTTTTCATCATCCATATATTCTGTCACATCATCGCATATGAGACTTACTTTATCGATCCCTGCTTCCTTTAGCCGCCTCCTGCCGGTTAGTATAAAGCTTTCATCTCTGTCAACACCGACACCCTTTATATCAAACGCCTCATTTAATACCTTTAAGACCGTTCCGTAGCCGCAGCAAAGATCTAGGACCTTTTTGTTTTCATTAAGACCTGCTTCATAACCGAATCTTAATATCTGATCAACAGGGACCATGCTGATCAGATATTCGTTATCCTCTATTGTTTTTAAATATTCCTTGTATATGTTCATCTTTAACCCCACTGATTTTTCCCTTTGAACTACTTCTTCATCTCTTTGGCCCACTTTGAGATCTCTTTCTTCATTGCATAATTACGGGTGTTCTCAGCTCCAAGGTTTTTATAGAGTTCATATCTTTCAATAGACAGTTCCCCGCTTTTAATTGCCGCTTTGATCGCACATCCAGGCTCGGTGTCGTGCCTGCAGTCACTGAACCTGCACCTGCTCTCAAGTTCAACTATATCCGAGAATGTTTCATCGATCCCGTCTTCGGTTGCAGCCATTCCAACTTCACGCATCCCAGGAGTGTCTATAATGCATACTTTGTTTTCAAGCTCAATCATCTGTCTGTGAGTCGTAGTATGTCTTCCCTTAGAATCATCCTCTCTGATCTCTGATGTCTTCATTATTTCTTCACCGGTGATCGCATTTATGAGAGTTGACTTTCCCGCTCCTGAAGAACCCATAAGACATATGGTTGTTCCCGGAATGAAGTATTCATTAAGCTCATCCAGACCTATCTGGTATTTAGCTGAGATCGCATGAACCCTGATATTATCCGATATGGTTTGCGCTTCCCTTACATATCTTGAGACTGTGGAACACAGATCTGATTTTGTCAGCAAGACTACAGGAATGCTTCCTCCCTGCAGAGCGATACTTGCGTATCTTGCGATCCTGTTGTAACTGTAGTCTTCATTCAGTGAAGTAATGATAAAGCAGTAATCGACATTTGCTACCATATACTGCATCACGCCTGTCTTTGCCTGATCGGGTCTTTTTAGAAAGCTTGACCTTTCACATACGGAAAGGATTATGGATTCACCCCTGGGATTATACTGAAATGTCACATAGTCACCTACAACAGGCCACTGTTCCTGATCCTTTTCATAAAAGCTTCCTTTAAGCTTAGCCGGTATCTCTTTTTCAAAGAAGCGGATCGTAAAACTGTTCTTTTGAACCTCTGATATCCTTCCGAGCTTTTCGGCATGAAGCCACTGACATGACAGCTTTAGAGGCTTGTAGTACGGAAACTCCTTTGTAAATGTTCCTATCTCTTCTTCATCTTCACAGGTTTCGAAAACTTTTGCTTCATAAAACGTTCCGTGGATATCTTCAAATCCTTCATTCAAAGGATATGCCATGAACGGCTCACAGTTTCCAAAATCGGGATGAACGATGCCGAAGTTATCGCATGTCTTAAATCCATGCCTTGGGTAATAATTTGGTTCTCCAAGGATTACTATCCCCTTGTATCCGGCTTCTTTTGCGATCTTGATCGTTTCTTTAATAAGCATGCCTCCTATTCCCATGTTAAAGCATGTCGGCTCAACAGCCAAAGGCCCGAAAGTAAGTACTTCATGAACTCTGTCACCGTCAATTACTTTTGAAAGAGTGTAAAAGATCGCTCCGACGATACGACCGTCAAGTTCAGCCACCCTGCTTATATCAGGCAGATAGTCTTCACTGATTCTTAGCTTATGAACTAAAAGATGTTCATTGCATCCCGGTCCGTGAATGTTAAAAAACGCTCTTAATACCATGTGTTCGGTATTATAGTAGTCCTTGCTCGTTTCTTTTCTGATAATTATATTATTCAATTTCTTTAATCTCCTTTAATCACATACAATAATATAACCAGTAAGCGGTATGGAGATCTCATTTCTTGAATCCTGCCCGATTTTGGGCATAAGAAAACCGTGACTAAAAGCCACGGTTACATGATCAGTATTTATCTTTAGATCAGATATCATAAACCGAGGTCTTCATACCATATTCAGTTACAATCTCAATTGTTAATACACGCATTAATGATAACCTCGCTTTCTTTAAGATTTATTACGGTGTCATTCTATCAAAAGAAAACATTTCCGTCAACACTTATCTCATATCTGTTTGAGCAAAAAACCAAAATAGTTCACGCAGTTGTTGTAGCAAATATCCCTAACGATCTGTCCGAGGATATCGTAATCCTGCGGGAATTCCCCGTTTTCAACCATGTCGCCGAACATGTTGCAGAGTATGCGTCTGAAATACTCATGTCTTGTATATGACAGAAATGACCTTGAATCGGTGAGCATGCCTACAAAGCCTGACAGATTTCCTAGTGCCGCAAGAGATCTTAACTGATCTGTCATTCCGTTTTTATGATCATTGAACCACCATGCGCTTCCCTGCTGTATCTTTGCCACAGCTTTTGAATCCTGGAAGCATCCGAGTATTGTTCCTATGGCAGCATTGTCTGCTGGATTTAAGCTGTAGAGGATGGTCTTTGGAAGGCCGCCGTTTTCCTCAACCGCATTCAAAAAATCAGACAGCTCGCCTGAAGGTGTATGGTCATTGATACAGTCAAATCCCGTATCAGGTCCGAGAGTTTTATAGCGTGGTATGTTATTGTCACGCTTGCAGCCGTAATGAAGCTGCATAACCCAGTTTCTTTCTCTGTACTGTTCTGCCATTGCCTGCATGAATGCAAACTTATACTTAAGCTCATCTTTTCGTGTGATGATCTCGCCTGACATACGATTAAGAAATATCTTTTCGATCTCTTCATTTGGAGCAGGAGCATACATCACATACTCAAGGCCGTGGTCTGATACCATACAGCCTCTTTCTGCAAAATAGTCCATCCTTGCTCTCAATGCCGCAATAACATCTGCAAACCCTTTTATTTCAATACCGCTGACATCTGACAGTTTTTTGATGTAGTCTATAAAATCAGGCTTTTCAATATTCATGGCTCTGTCGGGACGCCAAGCAGGTAGAACCGCTACATCAAATGACTCATCATTTCTTATCTCATCATGATATTTAAGAGAATCTATTGGATCGTCTGTTGTACATATGAGAGTAACGTTTGACTTCTTTATGATATCCTTTGCTCCCATATCAGGTCTGTTAAGGACTTCATTACATGTATTCCATGCCTCTTCGGCAGTCTTTATGCTAAGCGGCTTATCAAAACCAAAGTATCTTTTAAGTTCAAGATGGCTCCAGTGATAAAGAGGATTGCCAATGGCTTTACCCAGACACTGAGCCCATTTTAAAAACTTCTCCTTGTCGGGAGCATCTCCTGTTATGTATTTTTCCTCAACGCCGCATGAGCGCATGAAGCGCCACTTGTAATGATCTCCTCCGAGCCATACCTGCGTGATATTCTCAAAATGTCTGTTTTGAGCTATCTCCTTTGGATTTATATGACAGTGATAATCTATGATCGGAGCATCTTTTGCATATTCATTAAACAGCTTTGATGCTGTCTCTGTATTAAGCAGGAATTCATCATCCATGAATCTTTTCATATTTCTGTAACCTCTTTAAACAAATGAATTACCATTAGTATACTAGCATACATGTTAATCAATCAAGTACTAATCCTGCAATAAAGCCCGCTATCTTTAAACCAAGCACCAATAATATCAGTCCCATGGCTATACTGAATATGTTTGCAAATATCCCAAAGAAAAAATTCTTCTTGGTGTTTACCTCATCATTTTTGTTTACCAGCCGCTTCCTGTAAATAAGTCCCTCAATGATCATAATGAGTATCTCTGCTACGGGAACCACAAATATCATAAAAAGCTGCCCGCCATGATAATGTAAATAGATAATGACAGCGTTTAAAAACAGCTGTGTGATAGTATTTGCGCCTATAAAACAGGGAATGTTCTTTTTGTTAAACAGTCCGAAGATAAGAAGAGCCAATCCTTCAAGGATTATTGTTGCCAGATAGCATATCACGGCAAACAATACATACCCTCCTGCTCCTGCAAGTACATTCTCCTTCAGTTCACCGCTTTCAATGTCATAGGTGCATTCTGCGTTGAATTTCTCCCTCTTTATCTCATTGCTCACATAAACCTGTCCGTCATAGGAAACAACTATTATCTTAAAAGTGGACGGGACCATATATGTAAAATCATATTTATGCTCGTCATTTGACTTAAAATACACCGATGTTACCGGATTATCAGTAAAGAGTCTCCATCCGTCTTCTTCATAGCCTGTCAGTGTCTCAAATGCTTTTAATTCATCAACATTAAGTTCGTCATCAGGCTCAAGATTGTTAATGTATCCATCACGATCAACAAGCAGACCGACATAATAATCATTCGGTGCGTTCTTGATCTCAAGGCTGATACTTGGTTTTGGACCTATATCGGCATGAGACGGAAACGATGACATCAAAAAGGCCGTCATCATTAAGAATATTGACAAGACTATCCTTTTTGCTCTTTTCATATGCTTTTCACTTTCTGGGCACATGCTGCCCGCTAAAGTTTACTACTGCGATCAGTTTATTAAGATCATCGGTTATCGTAACATCATAGAAACATGTATTCCTGCCGTCCTTTAAGAGCTTTGCTTCGGCATAAAGAATATTTCCCTTTGACGCAGCCATGAAGCTGGCCTGTCCTACCACGCTAACAGTCGCATTTTCCTTGTCAAAGTTGGATGCTACTGCAAAAGCAAAATCTGCCAGTGTATATATGCAGCCGCCCATTATCCCTCCATAGGCATTCCTGTGATCCTCTGTTATCTTCATGCTGCATTTCGCGTAGTTTTCTCCTATCTCTTCTATGTATGCACCGGATAGAACAGTCGCATATCTGTCATGTGAAAATATCTCTCTTGCTTCTTCAATCGTACCCATAATTCTGCCTTTCATCGTTTATTTATATATATCCGATATAATTCATTAACCGCTACGGTGTCAAGTAAAAAAGACAACAATACGCATATTCTTAAGATAGTAGATGCTTATTTTCCTATGTTATAATCATTTTACAATGTAAACTGCATCTGTATGGAGGGTAAACATGTCAAAATATTTTGTGGATTGCAAAGTCACTATTTCGGGAGACGGCTCTGTCTCTTCTCCCTTTAAGACCATATCCGAAGCGGCAAACATAGCAGTCGCAGGTGATGAGATAATAGTTGAAGAAGGCATATACAGAGAATATGTCGATCCAAAAAACGCCGGAAGGGAAGACGCGAGGATCATATACAGATCAAAAGAGCCGCTAGCTGCAACAATAACGGGCGCTGAATCAGTAGATGAATGGACAGAGGTTGAACCTCATGTATGGCTTGCAAGAGTTGACAACGCCATATTTAATTCATATAACCCGTTTACAACAAAGGTATCGGGCGACTGGTTCGATGCAAACTTCACTGCTCACACCGGCGATGTCTTCTTAAACGGAAAATCAATGTATGAGGTAAACGATCTTGAAGGCGTCAGATCTCCAAAGATAAACCTCTCATCATGGGACAAGGACTTTACTGTATATACTTGGTATGCTACACAGGATGAAGAAAAGAACGAGACCCTGATCTATGCTAACTTTCAGGATATCGATCCAAAGAATGCAACAATCGAAATCAGTGTAAGAGAGAACTGCTTCTATCCATCAAAGGAAGGAGTCGGATACATCACTCTTGACGGCTT
>CADAPR010000114.1 GCA_902789785.1 uncultured Lachnospiraceae bacterium | reverse complement strand
TTTTTCTTCTGTCCTTCGCTGAAATCCTCCATATTCTTATTAAACTGCTCTCTTGAAAGATCCAGTTTTCTGAGTATGGCAAGAAGCAGGCTCTCATCGAATCCGTTCTTTTTGCAATAATCCTTAAGCGTTCCCTTAAGAAATGACGTATTCTGATTAATGTAGGATATTACAAGACCTGATGCGACATCAAGTGTCCCCGATACACTGAGTCCTGAGTGTTCATCATCCTGTGAACTAAAGCTTGATTTGTTAAGTATCGCTTTTATGATACTTGATTTTCCGCATCCGTTTTCTCCCGAAAGTATGACACGATCGCCGCGCTTTATCTGAAATCTCAGATCATTAAAAAGAGGCTTGCATCCAGCATAACTAAGCGACATGTCGTAGGCATTTACCAGTATTTCCTTATGAAATCTTAAAGGGCTTAGCTTAAGATCGTCTACCTGTTCAATATCCTGCAAGAGCCCTTCCTTTTCTTCTATCTCCCTGTCTATCCTCTTTTCAAACGACTTGACTCTTGCCTGCATCTTTTTTGTCTTTGCACCTATGTAGGATCTTGTTGAGATATTCCGTTCCGGTTCCTTAAGCGGATCAAACCCTATCTTGGTATTCTCATTTTTGATTGCCCATCTGTCGCTTCTGTCTGCAGAAATCCTTAGCTTTCCTATCTCCTTTAGATGCTTCTCGTTTTCTGCTCTTGCATAAGCATCGCTCTTTTCCTTATTCTCCCACCAGCTGCTGAAATTCCCTGCCTGCACTTCAACAGTCTTTCTGTTAAGGACAAGTACATGATCTACAACAGCATCCAGAAGATCCCTGTCATGGGATACCAGGATAAACCCTTTCTTGGAGATCAGATATTTTTTGACTGTCTCTCTTGCTTTTGCATCAAGATGATTGGTAGGCTCATCTACAAGCAAAAATTCATTCTCACCGGCAAAGAGGACTGCTAGCATTACTCTGGTCCTTTCACCGTGACTGAGTGTGCCAAACGGTCTGTACAGACATTGGGCATTCATATTTATCTGGTTTAGCTGAATCAGTACCTGCCAGCTTTCTATCTGCGGCTTCCACTTTATGATCAGCTCATCAGCTGTCTTTTTCAGATCTTCATCACTTACTCTGTACGGGAAATAATCAAAACAGATTCCTTTGCTTATGCTTCCCTCATATTCATATTTACCCAGTAAAAGATTTAAAAGCGTAGTCTTTCCCTTGCCGTTTCTTCCTATGAGTCCAAGTTTCCAGTCAGTGTCTATATTGAATGATACATTTTGAAGTACTGTATCAGAAGTACCTTCGTATGAAAATGTAAGATCTGTTACTCTTAACTGTGCCATATCGGTCACCTCCTTGTTTTAGCCAATAAAAAATCTGCTTCATACCGAAGCAGATAACATGAACATAAGAAGTAAATATGCCGAAATGCACACATAGTAATGGCTTCAAAATGAACACGATAATCCAATCCGGCATACACAAACAGACCTTATCAGGCCATTTAAACTAGTTTGCATTTACCAAATCACATTATCTTGATATCATTTTTTCACCCCACATGTATAAACATGTGCCTTTCTTTTTGATCATAGGAATGATATCACAAGCCTGTCTTCTTGTAAATACCTTTTATACCTGAACGTCGATCGAAACGCTGACAGGAGTACTGACAGACGGCATAGACATCGCAGGCATCGACAAATTCGGCACAGAAACTGACGGCGAAGATATTGCAGATATCCCTTTCCCTCCATTTTGCAGCTTGATCATGCCCTTAAGATAATCCATATCAGCCTTCATCATGGCTTTCTGTTCGCTTGCTCTGTGCTTTCTCTTAAGTTCTTCAAGATCTTCCTTTGTCATATGAGGATCTATCATCTCCATGTTTTCCAACATCTCCATGGCTTCTTCCAATTCTCTTAATTCATCCTCTCCGAATTCGGCGATCTTTTCATTCAGCTCCTTAAGCATCTGATCATTCATCTGCTCAGTGGCTTCACTTATCATCTCACTGCGCTCATCAAATATCTCATCCTGTCTTTTGATGATCTTTTCCTCATCAGCATTTACCATGGCATTTTTCATATCAACAGCGCTCTGTTCAATCTGTTCAAGTCTTTCGTCCCTTTCACGAACAGTAGATGCCATCTCTTCGAGTTCAAGATGATGCTTCTTTTTCTTTGCCACCATCTCCATTCGTCTTGCATGAGTTAGAGCAAGCTGCAGCTCCTCGGCATTACCCTTGCTCGATGCGATCTTTCGTCTTACCTCTAACACCTTTCTTCTTGCCGAAACTACAGCCTGACCGGCACTCACACTTGTCTTGGCACGCTGTATCCTTCCTTCAACTTCCTTGAAGTTATAGTTATAAGGTATATCATTACTATCCTCTTTTTCGCTTTCCTTAGTCTCTGTAAGATCAAGGAATCCGTTTGCCTTGTCTTTTGACATGGCAGAATAAGGGTTTTCATTTTGAACAGGGGTTTGTTTGAGATTTCTTAAAAGCTCGCGCATATGCTGAGACTGCTTAGCCTTCTGTTCAGACATATTTGCGGCCAGATCTGAATTGTATTTTTGAATAAACGGATCCGAAATTCTGTTGATACCCGTCATCTTACTACCTCCGTGTAGTCATCATGAAATCCTTTTCAATGAAAGATATGAATAGATATCTTATTCTTTATATCGGCATGCATTCTTAATAGTTTACACCACTATCTTAAAATCTTTTCTATCTGAGCATCACTTGCATATGGAAGTATCTTTTTAAACTGTTTTATCACTCTCTCATATGACTCTTTGGGCTCATGCTTATAGACTTCATCCTTAAACTTCTTACCCATGAATTTCTCGGGAGTCGAATATTCTGCTACACCCCAGCCGTATGTATTGCCGAATTTATCGATCGAATATTTAAAATCACTGCTTATTATGTAGCACTGCTTCTGCAGTCTGGTTATCATTGTATCAAAACCTTTTTTACCGCCTTTACCGTAATCGCCTATCTGCTTTAGCTGTTTTGACATAACAGGCGCATGTTCATCCAAGAGCATAAACAATTCCCTGTCATAAAATGAAGCAAGCCCGTCATCAAATCTTGCATCAAAATCATATCCGTCTCTTCTATAATTTGCAAAATCCGGAAACCATTTCGGGCTGATATACATGGCCTTGTTTTTAAGAAACTTGCCGTAGGCGCATTTCATTTCTCTTATTACAGGTCCCTTCCATTCCCATGCAGGCCAAAAGCCGTTGTCACCGTCGTTATACCAGCAGCCACTTTCTATGTGTTCTTCAATAGAAAACCCTTCTATCTCATTTGTAAAGAACGGAACAAATCCCACCTCATCTATGAGATCGATAAGCTCTGTTTTGGAACCTATCTTAAAATCATCAGAAAAATTCATATCACTGCTCCATAAAATACTGCATGAACTCATACTTTAATCTGCTGCCTTCCATTATCTGAGCAGGAAGCAGAGCCCTTGCTACAAGTTTAAGATCATCTGATTCAATATCCGTTCTTTTCAGATTTGCATAATCCCCATCTATGCTCACTACTTCGTAATACCATGTTTCCATATCATTATCCCTCCGATACTATGCCTAAGATATTCTTTTCCATGCTCTGTAAAAGATCATGTGAATCATCATCGATATATGATAAATATGTTATTATAAGTCCCTCATTTGGAAGTATATAGCACTTTTGCTTACATTTTCCGTTTATACTGAATCCGTCTCTGTACTTCCATATATAATACCCGTATCCGCCTTCACGATTCATCTGTCTTATTGAAGTGGCAATGTCAACATACTCTTTTGAAACTATCCTTTTGCCTTCAAATGTCCCGCTGTTATATAAGAGTAATCCAATCTTGCTAAGATCACGTACCGAAAGCTTCATTGCAGACGCACCGTAGAAATATCCTTCAGGTGACCTGCCATATTCATAGTTTTCTATGCCAAGCGGCTTAAAAAGTCGTTTTTCTATAAACTCTCCAGTATCACACCCTGTTGCCTGCTCAAGACATACGCCCGCAAGATATGTGCTGATATTGCTGTAGTTAAACTCTCTCTTCTCAGGTTCTATCCTGCTGTTTAAAGCATACTCAAGCCAGTCATCTCCCTCTGCTCTGAAATCAAATCCGCTAACAGACATCGTAAGCAGTCTCTCAATAGTGATCTTTTTAAATAAATCTATCTGTTTATCAGATATCATTTCCGTTCTATCCTTCGGCAGATAATCAACTACGGACCTATTCAGATCTATCATTCCTTCATCATATGCTATCCCGACTGCAACTGACAGAACAGACTTAGTTGCAGAATAGATCTCATGAAGCCCTATAGTATCTCCCCATGTATGGATGAGCGTATTATCCTTATATACCTCTGTCCCGAAGACATTCCATTTATTATCCGTAATGTCCTTAACAAACGCTTCAAAATTCATAGATATTTCTCTGCCCATTCCTTTAATTCTTCCCTGGATGCTCTTGCCTTGAATCTCTTACCTTCTTCAACCGCGGCATTTTTTGCAAGCTCAGCGATATTCTTTCCCGAATCTCCTATGCCGCTGGTCCCCGATGTTGCAAACGGTACAATCTTCTTTCCGCTAAAATCATAAGCCTCAGCAAAAGTATCTATGATCGAAGGTTCACGATACCACCAGATCGGAAATCCTATAAATATGACATCATATTCATTCATATCTTCTACGATTGATGCTATTGGAGGTCTGCTTGTTCTGTCCTTCATCTCAAGCGAACTTCTGCTCTTAGGATTGATCCAGTTAAGATCCGATCTTGTATAAAGCTGTTTCGGCACTATCTCAAAAATTTCCGCGCCAATAGATTCTGCAAGATTTATAGCGAGCTTCTTTGTTACACCGCTTGCCGAAAAATATGCCACTAAATACTTAGCCATTATCTGCCTCCATATATTTACATGTTTGGCCCGGGAACCTCAGGGTAGCTGGCGATGTCAGGACACAGCGCTTCTAAACATATACCCGGAAGCGGCTCTTCGCCCGTTATCTCTCTCATGTCATCAACGAGACTTTCTTTTGAAAAATCATAAATGTAATGATAATACTCTATAGCATCGCCTTCCTTATGCTCGTAGTTTAAGACAACCAAACAGTTGCCTCTGCAAAAAAGACTGTCTATCTGATCACCCTTTGGCAGATATTTATCCACGATATCTATACCGCACCAGTACGCAGCTGTCTCATCCGATATATCAGTGCCTCCGTACTCATATATCTTGCCGTCCTCGCTGTTATAAAAGAAATAATACTTCTTCCATGTATGTCCCATCCACATATCGTCAGCCGGATAGTACTCGGCATCATAGGCGTCATGAACTATGGCAAACCTGTCTTTTTCGTTCTGATCGACAACGATCTCTCCCTTGGTTGAAAAGGCAGCCTCAACGGGCATACCGTCAGATACGTACCATGCATCTGTCACAAG
>CADAPR010000113.1 GCA_902789785.1 uncultured Lachnospiraceae bacterium | reverse complement strand
CGACAAAGGAAGGCTATCCCATATACAAGAAACTGGGATTTGAAGACAAGGAACACAGATATACGGATATGAGGTATAAGCTTATCTGAATATTACGGGGGGTATATTTTGAGATCAAGAAACAGTCTTTCCACCAAGATCATATTGATGGTAGAGTGCATTCTTCTGATATCCAGCATTCTTTTTTGTTCAGTTTCTCTTTACAGAGCAAGGATAGGTATCAGAAAGGCGATCCAGCAGAGAATGCTCGATATAGCAAACTGTGCGGCAGGGTCAGTTAACGGTGATGTCCTAAAGGATATCACAAAAGAAGATGTCGGAAGCGGAAAATACAAGGATGTATATAACACGCTTGCGGTATTCAGGGATAATGTAGAGCTTGAATATGTTTACAGCATCAAGGAAGAAACACCGGGTAATTTCATCTTTACCATGGACCTGGACCAGGTGACTCCGGCAAGCTACGGAGACAGTGTGGAATATACCGAAGCACTTGCAAAAGCAGGAAAAGGGATTGCTGCCGTTGATGAGATACCGTATACGGATCAGTGGGGCGAATTCTACAGCGCATACAGCCCTGTCTTTGATTCAAACGCAAATGTGGCGGGAATAATAGCTGTAGATTTCTCTGTTGAATGGTTTGAAGGCCAGCTCTCAGCACAGACCCGTTCCACGGTCATCAGTTATATCATAATACTTCTGTTTTCTTTGCTGGTTGCTGCTTTGCTTTCTATGTTTACTGTCAGACCCTTTGTGCGAATGCAGGGAGAACTGTTTGAAGAAAAGGTTCGAGCAGAGAGCGCAAATCATGCAAAGAGTGAATTCCTTGCAAATATGTCCCATGAGATAAGAACACCGATCAATGCTGTTCTTGGCATGAACGAGATGATCTTAAGGGAGCAGAATCATGCGCTAGATCTATCAGAAGGACAGATAAAGGATTCACTTGAAAATATCGGAACATATGCCTCGGATGTGAAAAAAGCCGGCAATAATCTGCTTGCTATCGTTAATGACATACTTGATTTTTCAAAGATCGAGGCAGGACATATAGATATAGTCGAAGCTCCCTATCAGCTGTGTTCGCTGCTGAATGATCTGAACAACATGATACTGTTTAAATCGCAGGACAAGGGACTGGATTTTAAAATTGAGATAGACGAATCTATTCCTAATGAACTTTGCGGCGACGAGGTCCGCATACGCCAGATCCTGACAAATCTGTTAAATAATGCAGTCAAATATACATCAAAAGGCTCAGTGAGGCTTACACTAAACGGGACAAGGCTTGATGGCAGAGGTCTTTTGCTTAAATTCATAGTAAGTGATACTGGCATAGGAATAAAAGAAGAGGATATCGAGAAGCTGTTTACCAAGTTTGAGCGTCTTGAAATGGAACAGAACAGTACCGTGGAGGGAACGGGACTCGGGCTTGTGATAACCAAGCGCCTTCTTGAGATGATGAACGGAAATATCTCAGTCGAGAGTGAATATTCAAAGGGATCAGTCTTTACTGTTACTATCCCGCAAAAGATCATCTCAGACACGCCTATAGGCGATTTCCAGATGCGATATGAAGCTTTCATGAAGGAGGCGGGAACGTATCATGAATCTTTCCGTGCACCAAGTGCACGCATCCTTGTGGTAGATGATACAAAGATAAATCTTACGGTAGTTGTAAATCTTTTAAAGAGTACGGAAATGATCATCGATACAGCAACAAGCGGGGCCGATGCGGTTGAGATGGCAAAGAATACCAGATATGATCTGATACTCATGGATCAGCGTATGCCAAAAATGGACGGAACCGAGGCTTTGCATCTGATCCGCGAGACTGACAGTGGCAAAAGCTGCGAAGCACCTGTCATATGCCTGACAGCCGATGCTGTAAAGGGTGCCAAAGAGAGATATATGGCAGAGGGATTCAGCGACTATATAACCAAGCCTATCGACAGCGGTGCTCTTGAAAAGATGCTGATGAAGCATCTTCCCAAAGACAAAGTTAAACGGGTCCTGAATAAGAACAGTGAAAACGTTAAAACAGATAATCATTATGACAGTGATCTAAATATGCTTTCTGATGCCGGGATCGATCCTGAAACAGGTCTTAAATACTGTCAGAATGATGAAGACTTCTATCGTTCAATGCTTGCCGATTATGTGCAGAGCAGGAAAGAGAAAGAAAGAGAACTTAAGAACAATTTTGAATCTGAAAACTGGCACGATTATTCGATATATGCTCATTCTCTAAAGAGCTCTTCGAAAATGATCGGTGCGCTTAAACTGTCAGAACTTGCTGCAAAAATTGAAGAGGCTGCAGATAACGGGGACAGCGATTTTGTACGTATGAATCATGATCTGATGATGAGTGGATACGATAATATCGTTTTGGCGATCACTAAACTCATACCTGTGACAGAATCATCAGACAGTGAAGATGACATCATGGAATTTGCACCTGCAGGTGACAGTGTGATAGAGTTTTCGCCTGAATAAAGAACTCCTTAAGTCAGAAACTATGGGTATATCAAGATCAAAACAAAACAGGCTCAGATCATAACAGATATCGAGCCTGTCTAAGTGATTTTGATGCAGTTTAATATCATGTTGAGAACGGGCCTGCTGAACCGTTCTTTGAGCACGCAAAAAATATATGTGGATGGAGAAGGACTTCACTTAAGTGAACCCTTTTTAGCCTGATGAATATGATCCTGTTGCCTTTTTGCTTCTCCTATCTGAAAATAAGTGCGCTTCCGCTTATCTTTTTACTCTCATATACACCGCTATCAGCCTGTTTATAGAGTTCCTCGAAAGACAGCTTACTGTTTTCTTTGAAGAAAGCAGCACCGGCGCTGACACAGACTTCTCTGCCCTTAAGCTCCGGAATATCCATATCGGAGATTTCCTTAAAGACGCGGTCCATTACCACCTTACCGTCTTCTTCATCATCTAAGTTCATAACATATGCGGCATACTCATCGCCGCCCAAACGGAAGATTATATCCTCATCACGGAAGGTGAGCTTTAATACATCCGCAATTCCGCGGATCACCTTATCTCCGACGCTATGGCCATATTCATCGTTTATATCCTTAAATCTGTCAACATCCAATATACAGAGCATTCCCGTTTTGTCATTTGCCATGGCATCGATCACTTTTCGCTCGCCACTGCCGCGGTTAAGAATACCAGTCATGATATCTGTGCTGGCCAGAATCTCAAGATTCTGACGCTCCTTTGCTGAAGCCACGATGTCGTCAACATTCTTAAAACCGGCAAGCATATCACTGTTTGGAATATTGGCATTGATGAGAATATACGTGAACTGATAATAATGTACCTCACCGTTATCCATAACTCGGTAACTGGAAACATACTCCGAATTATTCAAAAGCTTGCTTTTGATCGTGTTTAAAGATATGGCATCATACATCCATTCCTGATCTTCAGAATACACACGATCCTTAACGTACTGTTTATAGAGCACATCGTAAGAATATATCTTTTCTCCTGCACCCTCCATACCTTTTGTAACATAGCCGTCAAGCTTCAAGATCACCACATCGCCCGTCTGGGGATTGATCTTGAAGATATTGTAGTAATCGCGGCTTAAGGTCTCTACGATATCCAGCTGTTCTCTTAAATAACGCTTATCGGAAATGTGCTTGCGAATAGATTTGTCGATATCCCTGAAAGCCAGAATAAAATTATTTGTTTCTCCCGGCTGGCCGGCAAGCGCAAAAGCCATCTGATGATAGGACATGTTTCCGTCATCAGCCAGGCGCATATAATCAAGCGTAAACAGATCTCCGTCCTTGATCCGTGAAAACACGACATCCAGTTTCACATCCCTCTGGATGCTTTCGATGCTGTTTACCACGCATCGGTCTACGTATTCCTCAATAAAACGGTCGTAATTATCAAATCTAAATCCCAGTTCGATCGCATCACGATTCGTATTCTCTCCGGTTGAACGGTACAGATACATCTTCTTTGTATTGGCGTTAATTACCCAGATTGTATGATATTCTTTTCCAATTCCGGTAATGATACCCATCAAACGACGTATGCGCGAATTAAAATCCTCTACCAGACTTCGCTGGTCTTCAGGATAATTCGAAGGGTCGATCAATTCATTTTCTTTAATGACTAGATCTGATTGCATGTCTCCTCCTACAAGTGTAATTTGATCTATGCAAAATATCAGTATACTTAAGATTTTACGACACTTTATGCAAAGCGACAAGACTTTGCAGTATATAATCTTTGCTAGGCAAACGTCTTTTTAAGTGAAAAATTATAACGAATGCCGTAAACCCTTTATTATAAATAAGACTTTAACTATAATATTTCTAGATTTATAAAAGGATTTATTTCTCTTGATACAGAAAATAAGCAGGAAAAAGGTGTCTAAGTCCTGATAAAACTAGGAAAAACGATATGATAAAGATACTATTCGTCTGCCACGGCACCACGTAGTTAGGGGCTTGCATACAGGCGCAGAACTGCGGCATAATGCGGCATATCTTAGCCGATAAACATTTTCTTACTACCAAAAAACTACGATTCACGAAAGATAAAACGACCTTTTGAAAATACTCATTGTGTAAACAAAAGATATTTATTATCATATACTCAATGAGTAAAATGCTGAAGGGAGAAATGCTATGTCTGATGAATTGTTTAGTGTAAAAATGAAAGAATTAAGAGAATCTACCGGATTGAATCGTAAGGAGTTCTGCGAAAAGTTCGAGATTCCGTACAGGACGATGACCGAGTGGGAACTGGGTCATAGGAATGCTCCCCCATATGTGCTTAGACTGCTTTCATATTATGTCGAGATGCAGCGTAAGCTTAATGAGAATGGCATCAGCGAGAAATAACAGGGGGGATGAATATGGCTAAAGAAAATGTAATTGTATTATTTGAAACGGAAGATGAAAAAGTAAGATTAACTGTACCTATCCAAGAAGATACAGTATGGCTGACACAAGCTCAAATGACGGAATTGTTTGATACATCTAAACAAAATGTCAGCCTGCATATAAACAATTGCTTTAAAGAGGGAGAGTTGGACAAAGGCGCAGTTGTCAAGGATTTCTTGACAACTGCATCTGACGGGAAAAATTATAAAACAAAGTATTATAATCTCGATGTCATCATTTCCGTTGGCTACCGCGTCAAATCTCAGAGAGGTATCGAGTTCAGGCGCTGGGTCAATAAAGTTTTGAAGGATTATATCATAAAAGGCTATGCCATTAACGACAAGCGCCTGTTTATTTACAAATGTGCATCTTATGTACTGTATATGGCATCTTGTGTAATGAGCTATTGAACATTCAATGATACGTTGTAATGATGTTTACAAAAGTTTTTCAGGAAAGACGGTTCTGTCGGGAATAGATTTTGAGATAGGAGACGGAGAAATATTTGGGCTCCTCGGACCATCCGGAGCAGGTAAAACCACACTCATCAGGATCCTGACAGGACAGCTTTCATTTGACAAGGGCTTGGTGACTGTCTTCGATAAAGATATTTCCTCTTTGTCAGGAGAGGATAAAAAAAGTATAGGGATCATGATGGATCAGTTCGGAGTATATGAAAGACTATCCTGTATTGATAACCTGAAGGTTTTCGCTGATATATACGGAGTTCCTACAGACATAATAAAAAGTACTCTTCAACAGGTCGGGTTAAAGGATGCGGGAGGCAAATCAGCATCGACTCTTTCCAAAGGCATGAGAGCCAGACTTTCTCTTGCGAGAGTGTTCATGCATTCTCCGAAGCTGATCTTCTTAGACGAGCCGACAAGCGGGCTGGATCCACAGACCATGCGTCAGATCCATAAGATCATACTTGAAAAGAAAAAAGAAGGCTGCACGATCTTCCTTACCACTCATAACATGGAAGAAGCCTATAAGCTCTGCGACAGGGTTGCATTGCTTAATGAAGGAGTGATCGTTGAAAATGGGGCGCCCGAGGAAATATGCAGAAAGTATAATCATCAGAAAACGATAAAAATGCACTTATCATCCGGTGAGGATGTTGTAATCCCTCATGAAAGCGGATCTGCGGAAAGGATTAGCCGCTTTTTGTCAGATGGGAGCATTGAAACGATCCATTCGTCAGAACCAAATCTTGAAACAGTCTTTTTGGAACTGACGGGAAGAAAATTAGAGGAGGATGAAATATGCGCAACAGTTTGATAATTCTAAAAAAGCAGCTTAAGGATACTCTTAAGAACAAAACGGTTTTGATACAGTTTATTCTCTTCCCGGTCATGACGCTTATCATGGAAAATGCTATTAAGATCGATGGAATGCCGGAACTGTTTTTCACAAAGCTGTTTTCTGTAATGTATATAGGTATGGCACCTTTGACATCGGTAGCATCAATCATATCCGAGGAAAAGGAAAAGAACACCTTAAGAGTACTGACAATGGCAAATGTTAAGCCATGGCAGTATCTCATCGGAGTTGGCTTTTATGTATGGTTTATTTGTATGCTCGGAGCCGGTGTGATGGCAACCGGCCTAAAGAAAGAAGACATACCGTTTTATCTGCTGGTGATGGCTGCTGGATTTGCTATTTCGATTCTGGCGGGAGCATGTATAGGTGTTTTTTCAAAGAACCAGATGACCGCTACTTCTATTGTAATGCCGGTGATGCTCATATTTGCTTTTTCTCCAATGCTTGCAATGTTCAACGAAAATATAGAAAAAGTAGCCAGGTTTGCTTATACTCAGCAGTTTAAGAAGATCATGGATGATATGTCATTTGCCGGGATAAAGATAGACAATATCTGTATTCTGGCAATAAACGCAATGCTGATGATGGCTTTATTCTTTATCGCATTCAGAAAAAAAGGACTGGAATAAATGAAGATCGAGATCGATATTGACGAGAAATATCCGGATACGGAAGTCGTGATCCGGGCAAATAAACTGGATAGCGATGTCGAAAGACTTGTTGCAATGATGCGCATGGTGAACATGCAGATTGGTGTACGCAAAAATGATGAAACCTATCTGCTGGATGTGGAGAAAATTCTATACATAGAGGCTGTTGAGAGAAAGACATTTGTGTACACCTCGGATGAAACTTATGAATCGGATCTTAAACTGTATGAGATAGAGCAGGAACTTCTTGAACGAGATTTCTTCAGGATCAGCAAGCAGAGCATTGTGAACATCAGGATGATCAAAAGCTTAAAATCCGACATAAACAGAAAAATCAGGATAACATTAAGGAATGACGAACAGATAGTCGTATCACGCATGTATTCTGACGAACTTCGAAGAAAGTTGGGGCTTAAATGATGGAAGAAAAGAAAACCGTATTTTATTATGTAAGGCAGGCATTTGCGACATATGGAGTCATCGTGTTGGTCTTTGCCATAATGAGTATCGTAATAGGTGAAAGAACGAAAGATTATGCAGCTCTTTTTTTCATGGGAAATGCCGGGATGTCAATGCCGATATTGATGGAATTGCTTTTGTTGGCTGTAATAATCACGCTTGCGCAAGTGGTTTTTCTGACGGACACATGGATCATGAATATGTCAATGATGATCAGAAATGTGCTCTTTTTTGTGTCGGTACTGATTGTGATCGTATTTATGATTGTGGCATTTAACTGGTTTCCCACAAGAGATTTGACTGCGTGGTTAGGATTTATCATATCGTATGCGCTTAGCATGATCATCAGTGCGCTTATAACGAGGCTAAAAGAAAGAGCCGAAAATACAAAAATGCAGGAAGCTTTGGATAAGTATAACAGAAGAAAATAGAGGGCTTCAAACGCTATTCAAAAGCTTTTAGGGAGACGATCATGAAAAAATACAGATTACCGATAATCTTGCTGGCAGTGTTTGAGGCAG
Organism: uncultured Lachnospiraceae bacterium; assembly: GCA_902789785.1. Lineage (GTDB taxonomy): Bacteria > Bacillota > Clostridia > Lachnospirales > Lachnospiraceae > Colinaster. The sequence goes on along the minus strand of CADAPR010000113.1, from coordinate 1,559 downwards.
TAGCTGTTCAACTTCAGCTATATAGGCCTATCCATATCGTTGGGAGTGTTTCTTTTCATAAGGAAATATAACTATGCCCGCCGCATAGTGCAGCTTCTTGTCGGTTTATATATGCTGATCTACCTGGGGCTCATCTGTCAGGAAAATATGCAGATAGAAGGTTTCTGGTATTACCTCTTTACAGGAGTATTTGAGGCAGCGACTATACATTATGCTGTTGCAAAAATATTCGGACCATTGATCTTCGGCCGCGGATGGTGCGGATATGCCTGCTGGACAGCGATGGTGCTGGATTTCCTTCCGTATAAGGAACCGAATGAGCCAAGGCGAAACCTGGGGTGGATCCGGTATATCACTTTTGCAGTATCGCTTATATTTGTATCGGGATTATTCCTTGCAAAGGTAGGAAATATTGAACGTATTATGTTCCTGGCGTTTGTGATAGGGAATATCGCGTATTACGGAACCGGCATAGCACTGGCATTTGCTTTTAAAGATAACAGAGCATTTTGCAAATACATCTGTCCGATCACTGTATTCTTAAAGCCGATGAGCTACTTTTCAATGATCCGGATAAAATGTGATAAAGAAAAATGTATATCCTGTGGGAAGACGTAAAAATGGAACAGAGTGTATTCTGTGCATGGAATGTGTGAAGAACTGTCCGAAGAATGCACTTTGAACTTCGGGATAATAGACTAAGACAAATCGAAGTTTATCGGGTTGATGCGATAGTACGTCAGGAAGGATATATAGAGTATGAATATTGGGGAAGTGTGCCTGCTGACAAATGATGTGCGGAAGTTGGCGGATTTTTATAAGAAACTGTTGGGGGTAGACAATTGTAGTGATGATGATGTTCATCAGTATATTATCTCAGAAGAGACCATGCTGACGGTATATAATGACGGAACTGTTAAGAATAACCAGAATCAGAACATTTGCCTGGCATTTACAGTTGATGATATTGAAAGCGAATACAGAAAGGTGCAGGCGCTTGGAGTGAAAATCATAGAACCGCCAACAAAACGTCCTTGGGGTGCTGTTAATATGAGCTTTTACGATCCTGACAATAATGTGATCTATTTTAGGCAGTTGCAAGAGGAACATTGAATTACGGAATAGAATCCCCGTCTTTGGAATTCTTAAGAGAAGGCGGCACCACTACATATATTGTCAATGGAAGGTCTAAGTATCTGCTTAAGGTTATTGGATCTGCTTTTTCGGATACAGCAAGACAGTCTGCATCTATTATGAGATATTTGGAAGGGAACGGTTTTCCTGTACCCAAAACGATACTTACAAAAAGCGGAGAAACTATTTTTGAAACAGAAGCTGATGGGGAGAAGATCCTGATAGTTCTCATGGACTTCATTGATGGGGACGAGCCGGAACTTGAAAAATGTGCATCCGAAGTAGGCAGGCTTGTCGGCAGATTTCATCAATTGATGGAGGAGTATCCCTCGGAGCTTGTCTACCGCGACAAAGAATTCTTTATAGGTCGATATATTGAGTTCCTTCGTAAAAAGAAATACCCACGTATCAAAGAGTATGAGGAA
>CADAPR010000112.1 GCA_902789785.1 uncultured Lachnospiraceae bacterium | reverse complement strand
ACAAGCATAGCCGTTCCGCATCCTAGGATGACAAGCGTCATTGTTCCGATGAATTCTGCTACATACTTTTTCATAGTTTTAACCCCTTTCCGTTTTTTGGTAACCCGTTTTTATTCTTCCGGCTTGGAAAGATCCTCGCCTGCTTTATATCTTGCAACGATGCTGTTGATCCTGTCATTGGGAACCAGCAGATCGCTGATGGAAGAATCGTGATTTAAAGTATCGATGATATAAGCTATGTATTTGCTAAGATCACAGCTTATATACCACTCCTTTTCCAGAAGCTCCGGCGGCTGATAGATAAGGTTCGTGGTAAGTATATTTGTAAACAGACCTGCTTCATAAGCCCTGTCAAACTTCTCAAATCCGTTGGTGAACAGACCGAATGTCGAAAACAAGAATATTCGTCCGGCATCACGCTTCTTAAGCTCTGTCGCAACATCTATCATGCTGTCTCCCGAAGAGATCATGTCATCAAGTATGATAACGTCTTTTCCTGCTACGTTTGAACCTAAAAACTCATGAGCTATTATGGGATTTCTTCCGTCAACGACTCTTGTATAGTCTCGTCTCTTGTAGAACATTCCCATATCGAGACCCAGAACGTTTGCGATGTAGATGGCTCTTCTCATTCCGCCTTCATCCGGGCTGATGACCATCATATGGTCTGAATCTATTTTAAGGTCCTTAACATGTGTAAGAAGGCCCTTTATAAACTGATATGAAGCCTGTACCGTTTCAAATCCGTGAAGCGGTATGGCATTCTGTACACGGGGGTCATGAGCATCAAATGTGATGATGTTGTCAACACCCATGCGCACCAGTTCCTGAAGTGCTATCGCGCAGTCAAGAGATTCTCTTGCTGTGCGCTTGTGCTGTCTGCTCTCGTAAAGGAAGGGCATGATGACAGTTATACGTCTGGCCTTGCCTCCGACAGCTGCAATGATACGCTTTAAATCCTGGTAATGATCATCAGGGGACATGTGATTCTTCTGTCCTGCGACGGTATATGTGAGCGAATAGTTGCATACATCTACAAGGATATAAAGGTCCATTCCTCTTACGGATTCTAGTATCTCGCCCTTGCCTTCTCCGGAGCCGAATCTTGAGACCTTGCTCTTTAGAATGTACGAATCCCTCATATAGCCTGCAAATGCAAGACTGTTCTTATGCTCATTCTCTCTCTCGGTACGCCAGTCGACAAGATATGAGTCAACCTTTTCTCCGAGTACCTTGCATCCGCTTAATGGAATTATCCCTAGCGAGCCTACAGGTATGCTGTCAAGCTTTCTTTTTTCTTCGCGTTTTGCCATAAACCTAAGAAAACCTCACTTTCTTTTTTACACTTCCTTCCGGTCAAACTTGTTTCTAAACCGGATATCCGGGCCGTAAAGCTTGCAGAATGTATAGCTTCCCACCAGGCGGGAATATATCCTTTCCGTGTATGTCTCCGCTATTGCTTTAGGCGACAGATTTGTTGATATTATCGTTGATTTCTTGTTAAGGAAACGCTCATTTAGACAAGTAAAGAGCGTAGTTATAGTAAAGCTGTTTACCTGCTCCGTTCCCAGATCGTCTATGATCAGCAGATCACTCTCGAATATCTCTGCATAATCCGAGTATAACTCATTTCTCTTTGAATGATCAAAGGAGTATCTCGAGAACAGATCCATGAGATTCGATGCACTGAAATACAGCACTGAATACTCTTTTTCTATCAGTTCTCTTGCTATGCAGGCGCTCATCAATGATTTGCCGCTACCAACTGTACCATAAATCACAAGGTTTTTAAAGTCATTGTCAAAGTTTTTTACAAAATTTATCGCGTTGTCATAGGTATCCCTAAAGGCAACCAGTTCCTCATCCTTATAGTACTTGTCGCTTATCATCGAAAAATCAACAGACCTCAGATACGAATCGATATTGGATCTGTTGTAGAGCATTGAAACAGATATCTTCTTTAAACATCTGCAGGCTTTTCCGTCTATATAGCCCGTATCCTTGCATTCACTGCATGTATATATTGGGTCAAGATAATCCTGCGGAAGTGATGCTGAAACAAGAAGATCTCTCTTTTGCTTTACCAGATCGGCATATTCCTTTTTATACTCCTCACAGGTCGTCTCTTCTCCAAGGGCCAGCTTTTTTGCCATCTCCATACTCAAAGAGACCATACGGTCCCTTATCTTACTAAATCCCGGTATGGTCTTCTCTGCATATTCAAGACGTCTGTCAGACTCCTGTCCGTTAAGCATACGTCTCTCATCATATATTCTCTTTATCTGTTCAAACTGTGCGTTGGTAAATGACACGTTTTCTCCTTATTCTCTTTTAAGCAATACCTTTTCCATCTCGTCAAAGTCATAGTCATGCTTCATATCAAACTGATGGAATGATGTATTGACCGTCTTCTTTACCGGACGGCGGTACTTCGCATCTATAGCCTCTATATCGCGCTTGCTTGCAACCCCTGCCTGACTCCAGCTCTTTAAGATGGAATCCGCATACGCAAACCTGTTCTTGTCAGTAGACATGACACTGCGTTCGCAGGCTTCCGTTATTATATCCATGGAAAATCCAAAGTCATTCATCCATCTGCGTACAAATCCGGCTTCCTTGTCAGTAGGAGCAGCACTCTTTCCGAGAGCTCTCATGACCGTATAGACGTTTTTGTCATAGCGGCCGCTTGCAGCCTTAGCCTGTTCGGGAGTCGTAACTCCGTTCTGAGCCCAGTTGATGGCAACAGATTCTATATATCTGAAGTTCTTCTTGTCCTTGTCTGCACAATATGCCAAAAGATAATCTATAAGATCTGTCGAAAAGTGCAGTACATCCGTTATAAACAGCAAAGATCTTATATCAGAAGGACTCAGCGTCTTTCCAAGATACTGCTCTGCAATGAATATGATCTGGCTTGTCTCGTCTCTGTCTTTGAAAGCCCGAAGATCATCAGCAGAGTATGTAGGCTTGATAAATGCCTCTGGCTCCTCGTTAACTTCAGGCGCAGATTCAAATGAAACAGCAACAGGCACAAACGGCTTTGTCTGCGTATTCATCTTTTGAACGCTTGCGGGTGTTATGAGCCTTACTCCAACAACCGAACCGTCGATATCATAGTTAAGAGAAAGAAGCTTGTTCTTCTCCCAGTACTTAAGCGCTCTGCATATATCCTTTTCCGTATAGTTGAATTTGTCCGCCATATCGGAAACGCTCGTCGCATTTCCCGTCATGCGAAGCAGATATAGATAGACCTTGATCTGAGCCGCATTTGCCTCAGCAAGAAATTCGTCGATAAACTGATTTGAAATGTATGTACATCCGTTATCGACATCACGATAGACCGAAAAGTTACTCATAGTCTCACCCGATATTCCCAATACTGTCCAACAGCTCCCCTTCTGTCGAATGTAACCCAAATTATATCACAGCACTTTTAAAAAAGAAACAGGTAAAATAGGCTCAAACCCTTGATTTTACTGGGTTTTTCGTCATTGTGGATATTGTGGATATTGTGGAAATCGCAAAGCCTATGATAAACAAAATGCGGATTTTCAAGGTTCTTTCCATGATCAAATTATCCACCGGATCTTGATGTCTTATCGCATAAAAATCGGTGGATAATGTGAATAACTTATTTCCCAAGCAGGCTTTCGCCCACTTTTACTATATCTCCGGCGCCCATAGTTATCAACAAATCGCCTTGTGAACAATTTTCAAGAAGAAAATTTTCAATTTCGTCAAAAGTAGGGAAATAATAGCATTGTCTGCCAAGATCCTGTATCTCCTTTTGAAGATCTGTTGAATATATCCCGATGGTATTCTTCTCTCTTGCGGCATAGATATCTGCCAGAACTACCTTGTCGGCAAGAATTAGAGCCTGTGCAAAATCATGCAAGAATGCTTTGGTCCTTGTGTATGTATGAGGCTGGAATACACACCACAGAGTCTTATGAGGATAATTGAGCGCTGCTTTGAGCGTAGCCTTTATCTCGGTCGGGTGATGAGCATAGTCATCTATTATGGTCACACCGCCTATCTCACCCTTTTTCTCAAATCTGCGGTCTGTTCCCGTAAAGCATTTAAGCGCATCAACAGATACCTGTCTGTCAATGCCCACAGTGTCTGCAAATGCTACGGCAGCCATTGAATTATATACATTATGGATTCCGGGAACGCTTAGAGATATCTTTGATTCACCTTTTTTGCTGTGAAGGATGTAGCTGGGATGAGCAAGCTCATCATAGCTTATATCAGTCGCATAGTAATCAAAGGAATCACTCATGCCGTATGTGACAAAGCCGCATTTAGCACAAGTAGCGATGGCATCGACATCATCTATCTCGCCGTTTATTATGAGAGTGCCGTCACCAGGCAGCAAAGAAGCGAACTTTGAAAATGACGCCCTGATATCATCTATGTCCTTAAAGAAGTCCATATGGTCTTCCTCGATATTAAGGATCAGGCTGATCTTGGGGAAGAAATTTAAAAAGCTGTTTGTATACTCACATGCCTCCGTGACAAAATACTTCGAATGCCCTATCCTTAGGTTGCCCTCAATGCTCTTTAGCATTCCGCCCACGGATACGGTCGGATCTGTATCCGCCTTCATGAGTATCTCGGTTATCATGGAAGTTGTCGTAGTCTTTCCGTGCGTACCGCTTATCGCTATGGGCAGTTCAAAATTCTTCATGATCTGACCAAGAAGCTGGGCTCTTGAAAGCTCTTCTATCTTAAGCTCTTTCATCGCGATCCATTCGGGATTGTCAGAACTTATCGCAGCCGTGTATACAAACAGATCGATATCGTCTGTGATGTTCTCACTCCTTTGGCCTATGAATACTTTTGCACCCTTGTTTTCAAGTATCCTTGTAAGCTCGCTCTCTTTCATATCAGAGCCTGAGACTCTAAATCCTCTTGATAGGAGTATCTCGGCAAGACCGCTCATGCTTATCCCGCCTATCCCGCAAAAATATACATGACATGGATTGTTAAAATCTAACTGGTACATGGATCATCCTTCCCTAAACCTTTTATTTTCCAACTACTAATTCTATTCCTATTTTTTATAAAATACAATGTCATTCAGCCATCAGGCTGTATGTCAGGAATCTGTTCCCGCTCTTTTCAAACAGTTCGCGCGAATCGCTCATCCCCTTTTTGTATATGCTTCCCAACTCAGGATCATACCAGACGACGTTCTGCTCGTTATATCCCACAAGAAGGATCGTCCTGCCGTCATCCGCTATGGCAAGTACAGGTATATCCTGGTTTAGATAGTAAATAGCTGTATCCATGATGCATCCGCTTAAGTTGAGTACATGCACGCCGCCAAGATTTTCCTCGAGTATCTTGTACGGGGTCTTTCCCTGGGCGAGCATCGCCTCTGTATTTCTTGATATACCTCTCTGTCTCAGGATGATATCAAGACACGTAGCCATAGAATCCCTGTCCTGACTCATGCTGTCTTCCTTAATGGACATGATCTGATTTCTTGCATGAGTCTCGCCTCTTTTATATACTTCGTTTCCAAGATTGTCCACGACAAGGGCCCGCCTGTCATATGAGACGCTTATGACATCCAAAGGACTGTCGCTTATCATGCATATCCTGCCCCTGTCATACATATAGAATCGCTGCTTGTCCTCTTCAAACTCGGG
>CADAPR010000111.1 GCA_902789785.1 uncultured Lachnospiraceae bacterium | reverse complement strand
CATTCAACAGGAAGCATCTCAAGCTTTTTTACCATCATGCTGTTTCCGTTAAACTTATCCTGTCTGAAAAACTCCGGCATCTTGTTAACATCGGTAGTTATCATGTGGTTCTTAAGGATATCCTTTGTATAATCGAACCAGAACTTAGACATCTGTGTAAGTACTGTTCCCTTCTTTGTAACCGTGTTGTTAAGGATGACATCAAAACAGCTTATCCTGTCTGTTGCCACAAGTATCAGGTTTTCCCCGACATCATAGATCTCTCTTACTTTTCCCTCTTTAATAGGCTTAAACTCTGTCACGACTGACTCCTTTCAATATATAAAAAATTTAACTTGTGAATTTACCTATGAACTCCCTGAGTCTTGCATTGTCCGAGTTAAACAGCTCATCAGGGCTTCCCTGAGCCTGAACTATCCCGTGCTCCATAAATATGATACGGTCGGAAACCTCTCTTGCAAACTGCATCTCATGGGTAACTATTATCATCGTCATATGCTCGCTTGCCAACTGCTTGATGACCTTTAGCACCTCTCCTGTAAGCTCTGGATCGAGTGCTGATGTAGGTTCATCAAAAAACAATACCTTTGGCTGCAGAGCAAGAGCTCTTGCTATGGAAACTCTCTGCTGCTGGCCTCCGGAAAGCCTGAACGGATAAAAATCCGCCTTGTCGGCAAGCCCCAGTCTGTCAAGGAGTCCTTTTGCTCTTTCTATAGCTTCATCCTTGGGCAGATGATCCACATGGATGGGAGCATCTATTATATTCTGCAGTACAGTATAGTGCGGAAAGAGATTGAAGTTCTGAAATACCAGACCGAAACTCTTTTTGATCTCCTTCATCTCATGCTTTGGCGCGGTGATGATCTTGCCGTCTTCTTCCCATACGGCTTTTCTTCCGATATATGTGATGCTTCCTCCGCTTATGGGAGTTAGCATAGTCGCACATCTGAGCGCCGTGGTCTTTCCCGATCCCGAAGGACCTATGATGGATACTACCTCGCCTTTTTCAACACTCAGGTTAAAATCCTTTAATACCTCGGCATTATCCTCAAAGACCTTTCTTAAGTTTTTTATCTCAAGCAGTACTTCAGCCATCAAAACCTCTCTTATCTGAAATAAGACATCTTCTTTTCGAAGTGATCCATGCTAAATGCCACGATATAGTTAAAAACAAAATAAAACAGTCCGGCTGCCATGAGCGGCATGATTGATGCCTCTCTTGCGCCGATCTGTTTTGCTATTGTAAACATCTCCGCCACACTGAGGACAAAGGAAAGCGATGTATCCTTTACAAGCGTGATAGTCTCGTTGGTGACGGGAGGTATGATCCTTTGAATGACCTGAACCAATATTATCTTAAAGAAAGTCTGGGGCTTTGAATAGCCCAGGATCTGAGCAGCCTCCCACTGTCCGACATTTATGGACTGGATACCTGCTCTGAATATCTCTGCAAAGTATGCAGCATAATTGATCGAAAAAGCTATTATTACGGCCGTGAATCTGAAGCTCGCGCTTATAGCTATCCCGAAGACATAGTATGGGGCAAAATAAACGACTATCAACTGAAGCATCAAAGGTGTGCCTCGCATTATCGCGATATATACCTTAATAATGCCGCTGAGTATCTTTGATTTGGACATACGACCCAGCGCCACGAGCAAGCCCAGTGGCAGAGAAAAAACAAGTGTCAGTACGAAAATCTCTATTGATACAAGCATGCCGCTCGCAAGCTGAGACAGCATAGTTGATGTCGCCATATATTACCTCACATTAGTTATTTGTCAGATTTTGTGCCTTCAAGGCAAAGGCTCTCAACAAGACCGAAGTCCTCATACTTTTCAGCGATCTTGTTTACTGTTCCGTCAGCAGCCATCTCAAGAAGAGTAGCCTCGACCTGATCCCTAAGCTCTGTATTGCCCTTTAAGAATCCGATACCGTACTGCTCTGTAGCAAGCTGATCGGCAAGTATCTCATAACCGCCGTTTCTTCCAGCGATCTCATAATTTGCAACACCTATATCCATTGCGAGCACATCGATAGCGCCTGATTCAAGGTTCATGAATCCTGTGTTGTAATCCGCAAACTGAACAAGATCTGCAAATGTAGCAGCTACATCTGCCTTGCCTTCTTCATCTTCGAGAGCAGCAAGTGCAGAAGAGTCAGCCTGAACGCCTACGATCTTTCCTGCAAGATCGGCCTCAGTCTTTATGTCTGATCCGCTCTTTACAACATAGACCTGGCTGTTGTCTACATAGGGAACAGAGAATGTATAGTCATCCTCACGTCCGTTTATGGTAAATCCGTTCCAGATGCAGTCGATAGAGCCTGATGAAAGCTCCATATCCTTTGCATCCCAGTCGATGGGCTGCTTAACAAGCTCCCAGCCTCTTCTGTTGCACACTTCCTGTGCAAGATCGAGGTCAAAGCCCACATAGTTTCCTGCCTCGTCCATATATCCGTAAGGCGGGAATTCTGCATCAAAACCTACTGTAAATGTCTTTTTGTCTCCTGTCTTTGCATTTGAGCATGCACACAGTGAAAGTGTCATGACAGATGCAAGGATCACTGCCAAAATCTTTTTCATAATCTTTCCTCCTAAATGTCCTAAAAACATAGAATAAGAACCTGTTAATAGTAACATCACCGATTTTTTGTGTCAAGAATATCTGTCGAGCATATCCATGACTTCACCCGCATATCTGGGGTATTCCTTTATGAGCTGCTTAAGCTCAGACTGAGCCTCCTTTGCAAGCTTCTTGTTATAGTCAAGCTGTGCTCTTAACTTCTGTCTTCTGAGTATATGGGAGTGCCTTACTTCGACCATCTCCTTGTGATCCATTATCGCGAGCGGATTATGAAGCCACATATACACATCGCTTAGATGATAGCGCTTTAAAAAGCGAAGCATCTCCTGCTGATAGGTATTAAGCTGCTTTTCATTCTCTGCATGCTTGTCTCTCTTTTCTCTTTCCTCTTCATAGAGGTTGTATACCTTCAAAAGCTCCTTGGCCGATTCGGTATTGTACTTATTATATAGGTAATCAAGAAGATTCTTGTTGTTCACGTATCTGATCTTTACGGTATTCTGCAAGAGTATGATACGGTTTATCGCTTTTGCGGTCTTTATCCTCTCCCTGTCATCATCTGTATATTTTACATATATGACCGTAACAGCTATGGCTATGGCAAGAGTCGTTATGATAAATCCGATACGAGTATCCATGTTAAAGCCAAACTGCAAAACAAGAAGCATAAGGATGCAGGCTATGGCTGCAAACATGCATATCATGAGCATACCTCTTAGGTTGTTCACGCTGTTTCTCAGTTCTGAATTTCTGTATACATATCCAAGCTTTTCATCATCGAGCTTTTTAAGATCATCTCTTATCAGGGACCTGTGCTCTTCGGCCGCCTTAAGATCCTCGTAGGCCTTTGGCATCTCGTTTGCAAACTGCTGCATGGACTTAAACTGAGCATCGCTCATCAGATTCTTAGATCTGAAGTACTCGTTTCTTTCCTTCTCGATCTCTATTATCTTTTCAGCCGTCTCCCTTAAGCTTGCAAGTTCGCCACCGGGAAGGTTTTCTATCTCATCCATATCCTGAAGCTTGCCGGTGACAGTGTTATACTCGACAGAAAGGCGATCTATCTGCTCGGATGCATTCTTTACCTGCTCAACTAAGCTCCTGATATACTTTTCACGCTGAAGATCATCACTGAGCTTTAACAGATGCCTGTCCTTGATGAGACTGTCCCAGCTCCAGGCAAGGCTTTCTGATTCCTCATCCATCTCAATGGCATACTCGGTGAAAAAATCATCCTCTTCTTTATTTTTTCCAAACAATCTGCTAAAAAAGCCGTTACCAAGTGCCATTTACATACCCTCTGTAGCTTCCCTTTACATCATCAGTCAATCGATCTAGGCTCTCATAATACGGGCCGCCTTCTTCCTTTTGCTGCTCTATCTCCTTAAGATACTTGTAAGCTGGCTGCTCTCCCCATGAAAGCCTTAATATCTCCATCTTTCTCTCAACCTCTAAGGAATCCTCATAGCTTTCCTTATGCTCTGAAAGATAGTTAAGATACTTTGTAGGTTCGTAGGACAGCTTCAGTGCAAGAAGCATCTCCTGATAGCTTTCCGTGTTTGCATAGTTCTCATATGCCTTTTGAAAAAATCCAGCAGCCTTCTCAAACAGAAACATCTTTGCAGCGCATACTCCCAGGTTATGATATACGCCGGCTATGAGCTGCTCATCATTATCGGTAAGATCACAGAGGATGTTCTCGTATTCCTCCATTGCCTTTCCGAACCTGCCTGCATTCAAAAGCCCGTCTGCCCTTACCTTTTTTCTGACATCGAGACTCATCTTGCTGTTGTTTTCTATGTCTTCTATAAGAGTGCTCCACTCATTCTCAGAATAGTAGCCCACTTCATTGTTAAGTATCCTTGCAAGGTTACTAAGGGCGCCTTTTTTGCCGGCTATCTCTTCTATCTGATCCGCAAGCTTTTCAAGGTTTAGCTCAGTTTTGATAAATTCAATGAGCTTTTCATTAACAAAGTTATCATCTAGCAAAAAAGCATTGTTATAGACATAATAACAAAGCTCCTCTATGGAATAGAGGTGCATGCATGCTTCCTTTACAAAATACGGATTGACGGCCAGCTCGCCCATACACAACAGTACATTGCTCATATCATAACTCTATCTGTCTGGTAAACAGCTGATAGGTCGTCGGATAGAATTCTCCGAATCCCATATCAGTCGCACAGACTCTCAGTCTGTCATCAGACTCCATGAATACATTCAAATGAAGTCTCGTTGTCTTTGCTTCTCTTTGAGTAAGTCCGTCAAGGACTATCTCTATGCTCCTGACATTCCTTCCGTCAAGAGGCGTTATCAGTATCTCAAACGTATTATCCTTATCAAGGATGATATCAAATTCCTTCTTTGCATCATACCAGCTCTCGCCACCGTCAAGGATCGCATAGTACGACTCCTCAGATCCTCTAAGCAGGTTCATCCCTATATTGGCCTTTAACTTGTCCTTTCCAAGAAAGATAAGGCTCTGATTCATATCCGAATCTATGAGTCTTTCTCTTGCCGCATAGCACGCTCCCTTGCTGTAGAGATTGTTTCCCTTAAATACCCTTCGTCCTCTGCAAAGCTCCTTTAGGGAATCGTGACACCAGTCATCCTCGAATCCGTTTCCTATAAGGAATGCTCCGGATACGATGCTGTCTTTGGTATCTATCTTTATGACATCACAAAATTCACTGTCCTTGTTCACATCGCCTGCTACTATCGGATGGATAGTCTCATCAACGACAGCGACCTGCGGTCTTGAATTTCTGTTAACGCAAAAATGATACCCTTTAAGATTTCTCTGCGAAAAATCATATACGAGTACATCCTGCTTCCAGAGTTCCTTCTGCTGGTGGATGACATAGTAAAAGATGCTCTCCTGCCTTCCGACAAAAAAGATCTTTGTATCATCAAATCCAAGCACTTCCGTCACAGACTCGAGCACTTCTATGGCTCTCTTTGTAAGATCGGGGACCGTGAACATGATCGCTGCGATCTTTTCCTTTGGAACATTCTTTAAAAGAGTCATGCTCCTTTTGATAAACAGAGCAAGCAATGCCACATGATCGAATTCATCCTCGCC
>CADAPR010000110.1:5758-6646 GCA_902789785.1 uncultured Lachnospiraceae bacterium | reverse complement strand
TCAAATATCTGCGTCTCTCCATCTTGCTCTATCAAAAGAGATGGCAGCTCTATGTACCTGGCTGAATTATCTCTGTATGTCTTTGTATATACCTTTACATAATTCATCTGTTATCCATCCATATAGATTGATTATCATATTATATATATTACCATATACTTTATAATGTGTGTATATAAAAAAGGTACTATATCTTGATAATATAGTACCTTTATACATAGTTTGATTATAAAAATATTACCTTATATAACCTAAGACACGGCCTTATTTTTTTGTCCGAATTAAAACTTTCCATAATGGAAAATAATTTCTTTACTAAATGTACATATAGTATGTTAAAATCTAACAGTAGAAAGGATAGAATCAAGTCATAAACAAAAAAGAAAAGAGGTAAATGTTTATGGCTGATAAAAAGACAGATTACAGAAAACTTTTAAGTGAGACAGATTACAGAAGGCTGCTCATCTCAACGGCAGTCAACAGATTCGGAGATTCGCTCGATGCGGTCGCATTTGCATGGCTGGTCTATAAGATCACGCAAAACGGTGCCTGGTCGGCGATCGTATTCGGACTCAATATCCTGCCAAATGTCATCGTTTCGCCTTTTGCAGGGGCAGTGGTCGAGAGACTAAAAAAGAAAAACGTCATTGTGTTTACGCATATCTTAAGAGCGATGCTCTTAACATCATTTCTTGCTATGTTTGTTTCGGGTCATGTAAACGGATGGGTGATGGCTGCATTTACGATAGCGGTATCGACAGTAGAATCATTTAACATGCCGGCATCAACTTCATTTATCCCGATGATCGTAAAAAATGAGGACCTGACTAAGGCAATGAGCCTTAATTCAATGGTAAGCGGTGCGGTTACAATGCTCGGAACAGGACT
>CADAPR010000110.1:0-5691 GCA_902789785.1 uncultured Lachnospiraceae bacterium | reverse complement strand
TCACATTTATCATCTCGGCTATTATCGTTTTATCGATCAGATGCAATAAAAGCGAACAAAAGAATGCTTCTGTATCAAATGGATCATATCTTGTTTCATTAAAGGAAGGTATAAGATATTTAAGAAATGAACCTGTGATGATAAATTATATCCTGTTAGCTGTTATCTTAAATATCATCCTTGTACCGATAAATTCGCTTCAGGCGCCCATTGTTAGCGAGTGCTTTAAGATGGACAGCTCTCTGCTAAGCGTTATAGGCATGGCTGGATCAACAGGCGCGATACTTGGAGCATCACTCATACCTGTTGTGTCACGCAAATTAAGTGCAAAAAAGATCGTCATATATTTGAGCACGATCCTTGGAAGCGGGATCATCGCCGTATCGATCGCCTCAAAGATATTTGAAGCAGAGATCTTAAAATATCTCTCGGCCGCCCTTTGCTTTTTGGTTATGACATGCAGCGCCACGTTAATGTCGGGAGTAGCAAACATAAGGTTCATATCGATCGTTGACAAGAGATTCATAGCAAGGTCCTCAGCTGTCTTTGTGGCAGCATCGACTGCGGCTATCCCAGTGACCTCCATGATAGTCGGACTTTTAAAGTCATATTTTGAAACAGATGAGATCATAATGATGTGCGGCATACTGATGATGATCTTTGTACTTGTATTCATCATCCTAAATCCGGCACTTGATATTAAGAAAGGAAACATATATGAAGCTGAGACTGCATGAGAATATCAAAAAACTGAGAAAGGAAAAGGGACTGACACAGGAGAGGCTTGCCGAGATACTTGATGTGAGCATAGGCGCAGTCTCCAAGTGGGAGAGTGCTAGCAACACCCCCGATATAGAGACTATCGCCATACTTGCGGATTTTTTTGATGTATCGATCGATGCGCTCCTCGGATATGATATCTCTTCAAAAAAGATAAAGGATATAGTAGAGCAGATATATGCGCTTTCTGGAATGCATAAGTTTGATGAGGCTCAGGCTGTATCAAGGGATGCCCTTACAAGATATCCTCACGATTTTCTGATATGCTATACATCGGCATCACTGTATCAGCTGATGGCGCTTGAAAAAGAGGATATGAAGGCAGCCAGACAGGCTATAAAGCTGTATGAGGAAGCAAAGGATCATCTGTCACAGAATGACGATCCCGGGATAAATGAATTTACCTTAAACTTAAATATCGCATCATGCTATGCGTTCTTTGATGAGAAAAAGGCGATAAAGATATTTAAGGAAAACAACTTCGCGGGGATAAGCGATGCTGTCATGGCTTTTACTTATCTGAAGATGGGTGAAACAGACGAGTCTTTAAAGTGCAGTACAGGAGGGATCATAAAAAATCTGTTCGGACTCTTAAACTGCGCAAGCTATATGATGATGGCTCTTACGATGAGGAAAGATAAAAAAAGCACAGATTCAGCCTTTGAACTGTGCGAAAACTCACTGGCGCTAATAAGGATGTTCAAAACAAAGGAAACAGGATATCTTTCGAAATTCGAGGCGCTCTTTCTTGTAATGAAAGCCTATATCTATGCGATCATGGGTAAGGAAGATCTTATGGAATCATACCTTAAAGAAGGAAAGATACTGGCAAGGCAGTATGATATGAGCAGTTCAAACAACATAGCAAAAGACATCAAGTTCTATTACGATAAAAAAGAGTCCTTCATCGGCTTTGACAGCCTCGGAGAGAGTGCTGTCGAGGGTATAAGAAAGACCATAAACGAAAATGTAAAAAAGATACCAAATATCGATCAAAAGATCGTAGATCATATCTTACTCAAATGGGACAGTCTGTAGGATCACTCCGCTTCTTTTTTAAGCTTTTTCATGTGTTCCTTTATCTTTACTTCATAGCCGTTGTCTGACGGTCTGTAGAATTCCTTGCCGGATAGCTCATAAGGCAGATACTGCTGTTTTACATAGTTATTCTTGTAGTCATGGGCATATTTATAGCCTATGCCGTGACCAAGCTTTGCTGCCCCTTTGTAGTGGGCATCCTGCAGATGAACGGGAACAGGCAGATTACCTGTTTCTCTAACAGCATTTTGAGCTTCTTCGATCGCGCATACAGCAGCATTGCTCTTTGGAGCGGTCGCCACATATGTAACAGCCTGAGACAGGATGATGCTTGATTCGGGCCAGCCGACTCTCTCCACTGCGGCAGCGGCAGCAACAGCCACCTGGAGAGCCTGCGGATCTGCATTGCCCACATCCTCGCTGGCACATATCATGATCCTGCGCGCAATGAATTTCACATCCTCGCCGCTCTCTATCATCTTTGCAAGATAGTATACGGCAGCATCGGGATCCGAACCCCGCATGCTCTTAATAAATGCGGAGATCGTATCGTAGTGATTGTCTCCCGTCTTGTCAAATCTCATGACGCGTCTCTGGATGCAGTCTTCAATTATCGGAAGTGTTATATGGACCTTTCCGTCATCTGACTTATCCGTTGTAAGGATAGCAAGCTCTATCGCATTTAATGCATGTCTTGCATCGCCGTCACAGATATCGGCAAGGCCGTTTAGAGCTTCGTCTGTTATATCCGCATTGTATGCACCCATGCCCTTATCGCTTTCAATGGCACGCATTATAAGAGTCTTTATATTCTCAATGCTTAACGGCTTTAATTCAAATATATGTGAACGGGAGATGAGAGCCCCGTTTACCTCAAAGTATGGATTTTCCGTGGTAGCACCTATAAGGATGATGGTACCGTCCTCCACATAGGGCAGAAGGTAGTCCTGCTGGGCCTTGTTGAAGCGATGTATCTCATCTATAAAGAGGATAGTCTTCTTGCCGTACATGCCGGCTATGTCCTTTGCTTTTGCAACGACATCCTCCATATCCTTCTTTCCCGAAGTAGTCGCATTTATCTGCATGAACTCACTGCTTGTCGTATTTGCAATGACTTTTGCTAGTGTCGTCTTTCCGGTACCGGGAGGTCCGTAGAATATCACTGAGCTCAGCTTGTCGGCCTTTATGGCGCGGTAAAGGAGCTTATCTTTGCCTATTATGTGCTCCTGACCTACGACTTCATCAAGAGTCATGGGACGCAGTCTGGCCGCCAGGGGTGATTCCTTTTCCTTATTCGTTTCCCTCATGTATTCAAAAATATCCATAGGCATATTCTAGCATATATTAAAGATATTTAGTATACTAAAAGATAGGGCAAAAAAGAGGATGAGACATGTTTGATTCATATAAGATAATACTGGCATCGGGTTCACCGAGAAGAAAACAGCTTTTAACACAGGCGGGATTTGAATTTGAGATCTGCGCTTCACAGGGCGAGGAAAAGATAACAATCAAGGATCCTAAAAAGGTATGCATGGAGCTGTCCCTTCAAAAGGCGCTCGATGTAGCATCCATGATAAAGGCATACAATAAGAAGCATGATGATATAGCAAGCGACCGCGATCTTATCATCATCGGAGCCGATACTATCGTCTCTGTAGACGGCGAGATCCTGGGTAAGCCCAAGGATGATGAGGATGCTGTTTCAATGCTTAAAAAGCTTTCGGGGAAAGTACATGACGTATATACCGGAGTAAGCTTCGTATTCATGTCAGGCGACGGAAGGGTAGGAGAGCACAGTTTCTTTGAAAGGACAGGCGTCAGTGTATACGAGCTTGACGATGAAGAGATAGCTGCCTACGTTGACAGCGGCGAGCCTCTTGACAAGGCAGGCGCCTACGGGATACAGGGAGGCTTTGCCAAATATATAAAAGAGATATCGGGAGACTACTTTAATGTTGTGGGTCTGCCCGTATCAAGACTCTATCATGAACTTAAAGAGATTATGAAATAATAGTTTACATAACATAAAGGACAGCGGATTTACATTCATAAGAAAGGCAAATGTATGGATTTTAAGATCATAGAAAATTCAGTATCGGCAGAGCTTCTTGTAGAAGACAGTGCCGATGAGGGCGTAAAGAAGATAGCCGATGTCATAGCTGATGATATAGAGAGTGTATGCGACAAGAGACCTTATATCGCAGCCTTTACATTTGAGTGCATGTTTGATCGCGTGATCGTGTTTGCCACAGTCGGAAAGAGCGCCATTTTAAGCAAATTGGAAGAACAGGAGCTGATCGACACAAGTGTCATAAAAGACAGAAAAGAAAGCTTCATGATAACTGAATGCGAGTTCTCCGCAATAGATACTGACCGAACCGGTCAAGTGCTTGTCGTGGCAGGATCCGACAAGCGCGGTACAATCTACGGCATGTTCAAGATATCGGAAGCCATAGGTGTCACATCCCTTGTATACTGGGGTGACAGCATACCCCTTAAACAGTCAGATGTTATGTTAACCAAGGAATGGCTCTTAAAGGACAGAGCCATAAAGGAGATAAAAGAGAACATCTTTGCTTCAAAGCAGCCCTCGGTTGAGTACAGAGGCTTTTTTATAAATGACGAATGGCCGGCATTCGGCGGATGGAGCCGTGACAGATTCGGAGGCTTCAATGCCAAATGCTACAGAGAGCTTTTCATCTTCCTTTTAAGGATGAGAGGAAACTTTTTATGGCCTGCCATGTGGACATCGACTTTTTCAGAGGATGGCCCGGGCATAGAGAGTGCAAGACTTGCAGATACCTTAGGCATCATCATGGGCACATCACATCATGAGCCCTTATGCCGTGCGGGAGAGGAATGGCAGCATATATATAAGGACTACTCTGAGAGCAACGTGTGGAACTTTATAAGCAACAGGGAAGGCATAATAAATTTCTGGCGTGACGGCCTTTTAAGGAACAGAAAATTTGAAAATCTTATAACGATCGGCATGAGAGGAGAAGCCGATTCCAAGCTTCTTGGCGAGGATGCCACGATGGCAGACAACATAAAGGTCGTAAAGGATGCGATCCTTGCCCAGCATGAGCTTTTAAAGGAGTGCATAAACGAGGATCTTACAAAGATACCCAGAGTCCTTGCGATCTATAAGGAAGTGGAAGACTACTACTACGGAGACGAGACCTGCGAAGGCTTAAAGGACTGGGACGAGCTTAAGGATGTCATCTTCTTGTTAAGTGACGACAACTGGGCAAATACAAGAGGACTTCCCAAAGAAGAGGAGAGAGATCATCCGGGCGGATACGGAATGTACTATCATTTCGATTATCACGGAGGCCCCATAAGCTACGAATGGCAGAATACCAGCAGGCTTTCAAAGATCTGGGAGCAGATGACCCAGGCATACGAGTACGGCGTAAGAAGAGAATGGATAGTAAATGTAGGTGATCTTAAGGGCAACGAGTATCCTCTGACATATTTCATGGCTCTTGCCTACGACTACGAGACCTGGAGCGGCTTTGACATGATAGATACCTTTGTTAGCGAATATATCGATGAGCACTTCCATGCGGATATGTCTTCATGCAAGGATAGACTCTTAAGACTGATCGAGGGAGCTACAAGATACAATGCTTTAAGAAAGCCGGAATCCTTGAATTCATTTACATATGCTCCCGTTGCCTTTAATGAGAGCAGGCGCGTGATGGATGAAGTAAGCGAGCTTCTGGATATATGCGAAGGATTAAAGGATGAACTGTCAGGCAGTGCAAGGACTGCCTATATGAGCATGTTCTACTATCAGATAAAGGGCAGCTTAAATATCCTTTTGATGCAGCTTGAAGCGGGGATAAATGCATTCCTTGCAAAGAA
>CADAPR010000109.1 GCA_902789785.1 uncultured Lachnospiraceae bacterium | reverse complement strand
CTTTAAGCATAGATCGACGTCATTCAGTGAAACCTCAAAGCTCTCATCAAGACCTCCGACCTTCTCATACAGCGATCTCTTTACCATAAGGCATGCACCTGTGACAGCAGAGACATCCTGAGCATAGCACAGTCTTCCCATGTATCCCAGATTTTCTCTTGACTGACCATAATGAGTATGACCTGCCGTTCTGTGAGCTCCGAGTCCTATGACAACGCCTGCATGCTGTATGGTCTTGTTCGCATAGTAGAGCTTTGCTCCGACAGCGCCGACATCGCTTCTTTGAGCATACATGAGCATCTCTTCAAGCCAGTTGACTGTTATTACCTGAACATCATTGTACAGCGCCGACATCGCTTCTTTGAGCATACATGAGCATCTCTTCAAGCCAGTTGACTGTTATTACCTGAACATCATTGTTAAGCAAAAGGATATACTCGCCTTTGGCATTTGCCACACCCAGGTTGCATATCTTTGAATAATTGAATCTTCCTTCGTATCTTACTATCCTTATGTTATCGCATTCGATCGATCTGTAGTAATCAAATATCTCTTCGCTTTCGGAGTTGTTCTCTACTATTATGATCTCATAGTTATCATATGTTGATCTTTCCCTGATCGATGTTATGCATCTTTTTAGATCATCTATATGATCCTTGTTTGGTATGACGATCGAAATGAGCGGATTGCCTTCTATCTCATAGCTGATCTTGAATATCGTCTCAAACGCTCTTGTCGAGCTGATCCTGAAATTCTTGAATCCGTGGCTTCTTAAGCTGTCAGCGACTGCTCCTCTGGCAGCCTCTATCGCATAATCCTTTGCGGTTATATCGCTGGCTACGCTTCCGGCATGTGCTCTCCAGTAATACATGAGCTTGGGGATATGAACAATGTTCTTTGCCCTGTCTGTAAGCCTTAAGATCATGTCATGGTCCTGGCTTCCGTCAAACTTGCTTCTGAAAAGCTCAGTGCCCTCCAAAAGCTCTCTCTTGAAACAGCTGAAGTGACATATATAGTTATTGGCTCTGAGATTGTCCGGCGCATAATCGGGCTTGAAATGCATCGTCAGCATCCTGTTGATATCATCGCCCGCAAATGTGGTCTCATCGCAGTACAGATAGTCTGCGTTCTTTTCGTTTATCGCCTTTACATACTCATATAATACGCTCGGATGAAGGATATCGTCATGATCGAACAAAGCGATATACTCGCCCTTTGCCATCTCAAGGCACTTATTGGTATTTCCGGATATGCCCTCGTTCTTTTCAAGTTTTTTGTAGCTTATCCTCTCATCTGCCTCTGCCATCTTAAGGCAGTATTCTTTAACATCCGAATGCTGATCGTCAGATCCGTCGGCAAGGCACAGCTGCCAGTTTTTATATGTCTGATCCTTGACAGATCCCATCATTGCGCTTAAAAAGTTTTGCGGAGTATTGTAAAGAGGCACAAGTATGCTTATAAGGGGTCTGTACTCAAAGGCATACTCCTCTTCATACTTTCTTTCCTCTTCGTTTGGAAAGCTGTTCGTGCCATAGTTTTTCATGGCTAGCTTCTCACGCTTTTTATACTTTATCTTTGCAACTACTCCCTTTAAGCCTCCGCAGTTTTTAAGTCTTGAGGCCTGACGCGATACAAAATGGAAGCACTTTCTCAATCCCCCGGTCGCCTTCCAGAGTGAATTGTTGTGTATCCTGTCAAGGCGAAACTGAAGATAGTCGTTCTCTTCCTCAAGCTGTGCGACTCTGCTCGCAAGATCCGCGCTCTTTATATGCTCTTTTTCATATAATTCCTTATAATCCATATCCTACTTTGAGTTGACCTTTATATATTTATTCGTTTCACCGTAAAGCTTCAGTCTGCTGCAGCGAGACTGGGCAAGTATCGCTATCCTGTAAGTATCTTTAGGCAGTCTCTTAAGATCTATGCTCACACTGAATCCGCACATGAGCGCATATTCCTCGGGATCTAAGTTTATCTCAAGATCAGGTCTGTATACCGAAGGTGCATCAATGATGAAACTGTGCTCTTTTCCTTTTAGTATGATGCTTCGCTTTATGCAGGAATTATCGCTTCCTGCAACATATGCATAGCCGCTTATCAGAGCAGTTGATGAGCTCTTTGAGCTTATATCTTCAAACCTTTCAAGGCTTGCGGCATATTCAAGGCTGATCATCAGGCATTCATTGTACCATTTTTGCTTGATAGTTTTTGTAAACGGTTCAAATTCTCCTTGGCTTGTTACGTCCCTGTAATCGTATTCATATATGAACGAATAGTTATTATCCAGTATATCCCTGCAAAAGTGGATGGACATGTACGGATCTACCCCGTACAGCTGCGGATGTCTCCTGTAAAGGAGCTCCCTTTCCTCGTTAAGCCTGTTTAGCTTATCCTCGCTGTCATCGCTTCCTCTGCTCATCGACTCATAATGCCACAGATGAGTATTGTTGCAGACCGCATTGTGATATCCGCTCTCATAGAGTCTGAAGCAAAGATCGACGTCATTAAATGCGACCTCAAGCTCTTCGCTGAAGCCTCCGACCTCTTCAAATTTGGATTTAGCGACCATCAGACAGGCACCGGTGACTGCGATGCAATTGTGAACACCGTTATTTAAATCCATGTAGCAGTGCGTTCTGTCATCCTTAAACTGCAGCTTATGGACCGGTCCTAAGCGAATATTCGATATTCCGGCATGCTGGATCAGCATAGATGAGGGATAGTAAAGCTTTGCTCCGACCGCACCCGTGTGCTTTCGTTTTGCCACCTCGAGCATCCTGCTCATCCAGTGGCCTTCTCTTATCTCTATATCATCATTTAGGAATAACAGATAATCTCCGCTTGCTTCCTTTTCACCCATGTTGCACATGCGCGAAAAATTGAACGGCTGGGGCTTGTAGATATACCGAATGAGCGGTTTTTCCACATTATTTTCCACATATCCACCGTCTACTAAATCTTGTTTTAATGCGGCGAATAACCCCTCTATTTTGCATTTATTCTCATCGCTGCTCCCGTTATCAACAACGATTATCTCGTAATCCGTATCTCTTGTCAGCTTTATAAGAGACCTCAAACAGGTTTCGAGAGTCAAAACGTTATCCTTTGAAGGAATGATGACGGAAACAAGCTCGTTACCTTTTTGTTCGCATTTTGAAGCATGCTTCTTTTTAAGAGCGTTCCACTCCTTTGAAGCATACAGTTTTTTGAGATTATGGCTGTGATAGAGTACGTCCTGTATGTGACAGATCTCGCTATTTTTGCAGCCTAACATCACACTAAGACAGATATCATAGATGTTTTCAGCTCTCTTAAGCTTATTCAGTCTCTCGCTCCTAAAAGCGATCACATTGCCAGTATACATATGATCGAGAAGAGTATCCGGAGACCAGTCGGGCTTAAACCACGGTGACATCCTGATTTTTCCCGTGCTGTTTATCTCATCCTCATCGCCGTATACGCACATTATGCGCTCATCCTTTAAAAAGGCATCTACAATGAGTCTTAAGGCATCATCATCAAGCCCTTTGATGTCGCTTACAAATACCGTATACTCTGTTAAAACATCTTTTATCGTCTCATCATTTATCTTATCAAATTCAATAACTGTGGTTTTTTCTTTTGCAGTCTCTTCTGAGACACCTATATTTTCAAGCAAAGATGACCTGACAGTCTTCGCATACAGATCATACGGATAGTAGCTTGCATCCAGTGCGTTCAGGTATTCATTATACAGTTTTGCCTCCACGGGGGCTTTTAGAAGTTGTTTGACGATACCCATTAAAGCCTTATCATCCTTTTTAGATTTCCCGAAAGATTATCAACCATCTCCTTTTGAATGATCGATGTCTTAAAAACAGCCTCCATTGTATTGCCGGTGCTCCTTACGACATCCGATACTTCAACCACGATGTTCGGATCATCATTGAAGAATACTGCGGTCACTCCGTTGATGGTCGAATCCTTAAGCTTCTTTCCGTTTATATAAAGTCTCTTGTTATCCTTTATATCAAGCAGCTTTCCGTTAAAGGATACACTCTCAATAAAGGTCATGGCATAAGATTCGCAGGGGTCGATACGTACTCTCTTTGTATTTGCGGGAAACTGTATCACAATATGAGCCTCACCCTCGCTGTCATACGTCTCGCTCGTATAATATGCATCTTCCTCGTTGAATCCTGCTCCGTGATCAAGATACACTCTGATCCTGTATCTGTTTTCCTTTGCGTTCTTCTCGGCCATGCTCTCCTTAAGCGAGAGTATCCTGCCTCCGATCAGATCCCTTAATTCACCTAAAGATCTGTATCTTCCCGTAACCTGTTTCTGGAAGAGCGCTTCTCTTTCCCTGTAGCCCTGCTCTTCGTCCACAGTTATGCCAAGTTTCTTAATTATTGAATCATAATTTAATATTTTCCTGTTATCATCTTCGAGTATATAACAATACAAGGCTCTGAACGCTATCTCTTTTATATCAGCCTTTTTGTTCTCTACCCATTCATAATCGATGACTGTCCAGCTGTCTCCATCAACGATTATATTTGAGAATATCAGGTCATAGTCAGCTACGGATAAGCTGCCCTGTCCTATCCTTTCAACATATTCATCAAACAATGCCTCGAATCCGTCCTGATCATCATCAGCAAGGCATTCATCCATGATTTGTGCCAGAGTTTTTCCCTTGATGAAAGGAAAGATGACACTCCTTCCTTCATCAACCATCTTTGCCGGACATATCGTAAGAGACGTATCCTTATATGCATCAAGGAGTGCATCATAATGCTCTCTCATAGCCTGCATATGAGCTGCTCCTCTCTCTGATAACATACGTTTTTTAATCAATCTGTCACCGTTTATATTGAGCAGTTCGGTGCAGATCTTATATTCATCGGCCCTGTCGTTTGAATATCTTGCGTATTCGACTCCGATATCATCTCCCAGAATGACAAGATACGAATTTGAATACTGATCAAAGCAATCATCTTCAATGATACCTTCAAATACTGCTTTTTCATCAAACAGTTTTAACCTGTCTCTGTCAAAATTCCTGTCATTTAAGCACAGCTCGCCTCTTTGAGGTAGTCTTGAATCAGAATAGAGCATTGTCATGAACTTGTAATCCGGATACGGATAGAAAAACTGCGCCTTGTTCTCGCCGCATGCTGCAAATATCTTCTTTAATCCGTTCTTTGAAAAGGTCTTAACTCCGTCGCTTGGCACATATCCTTCAAGACCCTTGAAATACGCTCCCAGATGATCTTCCATGCAGCCTGCCCAGTACTTGAGTCCGTATCTGTTCTCTATCGCCATAACGATACGACCGCCCGGCTTTGTATGCTTTCTTATTATCTTTAAGAAATCCTCGTACGCAGTTCTGCCACCAATATAGCTCTGTCCGTATTCAAACACGCCTATAAGCAGGCAGTAATCATAATCTGTATCAAGTTCAGGCTCTATATCCTTAAAATTCCCTACTTTTATCGTGACATTGTCGCAGTCCTGATTTCTGTATGCGTTTATCAGGCTTCTTTTCTTTGACAGATCTACACAGGTCACATGTCCTGCTTTTCTTGCCAGAGCCCCGGTTATGGCGCCGCATCCCGAACCTATCTCAAGGACTTTTGCATCCTTATCCATAGGTATCCAGTCTACTATGTTTTCTCTGATAGTCGAGAAATGATAAAACACAGGCCAAGAGGCCTGTTCTTCTATGATACGCGGATACTCGACTTTTGCGTAGTTTTGCGCTATATCGAGCATTGTATCTTCTATCTCTCCGTCACAGTACAGATCCTCACCCAGGTATCTGCTGTAATCGATCTCAATTTTACCTATCTTATCCCTCAGTTCCATAGAATCTCCCCGTTTTTAGCTGACGGTAACCTTAGAATTCATGTCAAAATATCCTACTGTATCCTTATCGCTCACCACTGTAACATTCAAAACATCATATAATCTGTGGTAGACCTCAAATTTCTCGTCTTCATACCCGGTCACGCCAAGGCTTAACAGGTATTCTCCTCCCTGAAGATCCATCTTCTGAGTAAAGGACACCTTCTTGACTTC
>CADAPR010000108.1 GCA_902789785.1 uncultured Lachnospiraceae bacterium | reverse complement strand
AACATTGAACAGCGAATGAACGGTATCTGCGCCGGTGGCACAGGTTCATTTATAGACCAGATGGCTGCCCTGATCCAGACGGATGCAACAGGGCTTAATGAATATGCGAAGAATTACACATCACTATATACTATTGCAGCTCGTTGCGGTGTATTTGCAAAAACCGACATACAACCGTTAATAAATGATGGTGCAACAAGAGAGGATCTTTCCGCATCAATCTTCCAGGCAGTTGTCAATCAGACAATTTCAGGACTTGCCTGTGGTAAACCGATACGAGGTCACGTTGCTTTTCTTGGCGGTCCTCTCCACTTTCTTTCAGAACTTCGTGCTGCATTTATACGTACACTCAAACTTGATGATGAACATATAATAAATGTTGATAACTCGCATCTGTTTGCAGCAATCGGTTCAGCATTGAATGCCAAAGAAGATGTAAGTGCATCTCTCGATGACATGATTGCTAGATTAAGCAATGGAATAAAGATGGAATTTGAGGTTGCACGTATGGAGCCTCTTTTTGCATCAAAAGAAGAATATGACGAATTTGAGGAAAGACACGCAAAAGCCCAGGTAAAAAAGGCTGACCTTTCAACATATAAAGGCAACTGTTTTATGGGTATCGATGCAGGGTCAACCACAACTAAGATTGCAGTTGTCAGTGAAGATGGTGATCTTTTGTATTCATTCTATGATAACAACAACGGAAATCCCCTTCAGACTGCTATAGACGCGATCATTGATATATATAAGGCTCTTCCAAAGGATGCTCATATAGTAAGATCGTGCTCTACCGGTTACGGTGAGGCTCTTATGAAAGCAGCCTTTCTTCTCGATGACGGTGAAGTTGAGACAGTTGCTCATTACTATGCCGCTGCTTTCTTCAAACCTGATGTTGACTGTATCCTTGATATAGGCGGTCAGGACATGAAATGCATCAAGATCAAGAACCAGACTGTTGACAGCGTACAGCTCAATGAGGCGTGTTCTTCAGGTTGCGGTTCTTTCATCGAAAACTTCGCTGAATCCCTCAACTACAGTGTACAAGATTTTGCCAAGGAAGCTTTGTTTGCTCCTCATCCGATCGATCTTGGTACCCGCTGTACCGTATTCATGAATTCAAAAGTTAAACAAGCTCAGAAGGAAGGTGCAAGTGTTGCTGATATATCAGCAGGCCTTGCCTATTCTGTTATCAAAAATGCTCTATTTAAAGTCATAAAGGTATCTGATGCTTCAGAACTTGGAAAAAACATAGTTGTGCAAGGCGGAACCTTCTACAACAATGCAGTACTGAGAAGTTTCGAAAAAACAGCAAACTGCGAAGCAATACGTCCGGATATCGCTGGTATAATGGGCGCTTTCGGTGCCGCTCTCATATCAAGAGAAAGATATGAATCCGGTTATCGCACAACAATGCTTGATCAGAAATCTATTGAAAGCTTCACTTTTGAAACGAGCATGTCAAAGTGCAAGGGGTGCACCAATAATTGCCGTCTGACTATTAACCGTTTCCCCGGAGGAAGAAATTATATCTCCGGAAACCGCTGCGAACGCGGCATCGGAAAAGAACGCAATAAAAACAACATTCCGAATCTTTTTGATTACAAGCTTAAAAGATTCTTTGATTATGAACCTTTGTCTGCCGAAAAAGCTACTCGCGGAACCGTGGGAATTCCGAGAGTATTAAACATGTACGAAAACTACCCTTTCTGGTACACATTCTTCACAGATCTAGGCTACAGAGTTATCCTGTCACCGCTTTCAACCAGAAAGATATATGAACTTGGTATAGAATCAATCCCTTCGGAGTCCGAATGCTATCCAGCAAAGCTTGCTCACGGTCATATCATGTGGCTGATAAACCAGAAGGTAGACTTTATATTCTACCCTGCTCTTTTCTATGAAAGAAATGAGTTTAAGGATGCAAACAACCACTACAATTGTCCTATAGTCACCTCCTATTCCGAAAACATAAAGAACAATGTTGAAGAAATAGGCAGAGGTGAAGTCAGATTTGTAAATCCTTTTCTCTCATTTATCAGCGCTGACGTGATCGCCAAGGCACTGGTCAAGGAATTTAGCGAACTTCCAGCTCAGGAAGTTATTACGGCCGTATATGATGCATGGCGCGAACTCGAAGCAGCTCATCAGGATATCCAGAGAAAAGGTGAAGAGGTTATTAAGCAAATTGAAGAAACCGGCATAAGAGGCATAGTTCTTGCTGGCCGTCCGTATCATCTGGATCCGGAGATCAATCACGGTATCCCCGAGATGATCACTTCATATAACATAGCTGTATTAACCGAAGACAGCGTTTCTCATCTGGCACAGCCGGAAAGACCGCTAATCGTTTCAGATCAGTGGATGTATCATTCAAGGCTCTATGCCGCTGCAAGCTTCGTTCGTACAACCGATAACATAGATCTTGTACAGCTTAACTCATTCGGTTGCGGTCTTGATGCAGTCACTACAGATCAAGTAAATGACATTCTTTCAAATGCAGACAAGATTTATACCTGTCTTAAGATTGATGAAGTAAACAATCTGGGGGCCGCTAGGATCAGGATTCGTTCTCTGATATCTGCTCTGAATGTAAGAAAACGCTTGAACAAACAGAGGACTGTCCGTCCAAGCTCAATAAACAAGGTCGAATTTACCGAGAAGATGTTTGATGATCGTTATACCATCATATGTCCTCAGATGTCTCCTATTCATTTTGATATCATGGGACCTGCAATGGCAAGCTGCGGATACAATCTTGTAGTTCTTGACACAAATTCTCGTGCTTCCATTGATATGGGACTTAAGTATGTCAATAACGATGCATGCTATCCATCTCTACTAGTTGTAGGTCAGCTTATGGAAGCACTTTTTTCCGGTAAGTATGACCTGAATAAAACTGCTCTTGTAATCACCCAGACAGGTGGCGGATGCAGAGCTACCAACTATATTGGCTTTATCAGAAGAGCTCTTAAAAAAGCCGGTATGGAATACATTCCCGTTATCTCAATGAATTTAGGCAACATAGAGACCAACTCAGGCTTTAAGATAAATGTTGACTTTTTAAAGAGAGCTGCGATCGGTGCTGTATTCGGTGATATCTTCCAAAAGGTTGTATATCGTATGCGTCCTTATGAGATTGAGACCGGAAGTGTAGACAGACTTCATGAAAAATGGAAAGAAAAATGTATAGAGTTTGTAACCCAGAAACATCTTTCCATCCCAAAGATGTATAAGCTCATGAAGCAGATAATAAAAGACTTTGATGAGATACCGATTAACGAGAGCCTGAAGAAGCCTCGTGTTGGAATAGTAGGCGAGATCCTTGTAAAGTATTCTCCTGCTGGAAACAACAGACTCGTTGAACTTCTGGAGGCTGAAGGAGCTGAGGCTGTCGTACCTGAACTTATGGGCTTTATGCTGTACTGTTTCTATGATCAGGTCTATAAGAACGAGCATTTCTTTACCAGCAAAAAAAGTGCGATTTTATCTCAGCTTGGAATTGACGCTATCGAGTTTTTAACAAAACCGATCAATAAAGAATATGCCAAAAGCAAACACTTTGATCCTGCCCCGCCGATATCCACATTAATCAAGTATGCTGAAGATTATGTGTCTATCGGAAACCAGACCGGCGAGGGATGGTTCCTGGTTGGTGAAATGGTGGAGCTCATCCATTCCGGAGCACCTAACATAGTATGTACGCAGCCGTTTGGATGTCTTCCAAACCACATAGTAGGCAAAGGTGTTATCAAGGAACTGAGAAGGACCCATCCGGAAGCTAATATCGTTGCGATCGACTATGATCCTGGAGCAAGCGAAGTTAACCAGTTAAACCGCATCAAACTGATGCTCTCAGCTGCTGTTAAGAAAATGAAATAAACTGCGATTTTATCTTGCATGCATAAACACTCCCCGATGTCGGGGAGTGTTTATTTTAGTCTTTATAGTGTTTAAGCTTCCTATCAAGCCTGATCGATCTTTTTTCGTGTTCTATTGAATAAAATGCTTATTACCACTCCAAATAAAAATGCTAATACTGCAACCAGCACATAAGCGCCTGTTTGAGGTCTTATCAAAAATGATCCATATACCGTTTCATTTGAATACGTAACATCACTGCTTCCATTAGGTATAAAAGCGATCACAGTCACAAGAGAAATGAATAATATGCAGCTGATTGCGGACAGAAGCATATTGGTCTGTTTTATTCGTTTTATCGAAACGCTCTTTCCCCGCTTCATTATCTCATTCATAGCTTCTTTATCTGAATATTTCATTAATGCCTTTCTCCTTGTCTTCTGCCAAAATAATCAATTCTGAGATACATTTTGTTTTGACAGCCTGCGATATAGTATATACAACAAGCCGGCAACTATCGGCGGCATTACAAATCCTATATATGATGAAATCCCCGATTCTGATACGAGCAGATTATATAATGCATGAAATACCATCGCGATCGATACTCCGCCAGCAATGGCAGGAAGTGAAAACACCTTCAGTCGCTTTGCAACAATAAACCAAATAGAAAGAGCCAGTATGCTTACTATGTGCATAACTCCTACTGCCAATCCCCTTATAAGTATGTAAGGCAGACTATCCGCACCGCTTGTCAGTATGTAACAGCAGTTTTCAAAAGTCGAAAAACCTGCTCCTATAGCTACTGCCAGCATGGCGAACGTGTTGTCATTCGGATTAAATAAAACAATAAACAGCATCAGAGGTAACAGTTTCATCAACTCTTCTACTACTGGTGAAATGAACACCGATGCATCATTATTGCTCATGCCTGTAGCCAAATTAAGGAAGCCGCTTATATATGCGGCCAGCAGACACATGCCCATTCCCAGTACAAACGCTGCAACATATTTTCTAACATCGGCATGAATGAACAATAACGAAACAATAAGAGGTATCGCGATGCATAAAAGGATATTCTCAGCGTATATCATCCCTCTACCTCCGCTTTCAGAGACTTGAACATCATGTATATACTAAACGTACTAACAAACATGGATACATAGTAGATTACATCAGCACTCATATACATCGATGTAATACTCCATGCAAACAGAGCAAATGCAAGGCTTATTCTCGCTGATGGATTCTTGTCTTTTCTAAACTCTAATATTACATCAGTTATAAAATATATCTCTCCTGCGATCAGGATCATTCCTGTAATCTGATCAAATGTAGCTGCCAAGGACTGATCAACAAAAAAGGTCATAGTATTGGTCGTTATCAGAGCTATACAGGCAGCAGCCAGTATTCTCCATTCCATTTTGCTCAATGATTCACTCTGTTTCAAATGTATCATCAGGTAAAAAAGCAGATATCCAAGTGCAAATCCTGTCACAATATCCTGTACCCATTCTCCTGACCATGCGATCCATAGAGCTACATTTGCCATAACAAACAGTATTGAAAAAAATCTCTCTTTTCTTGCATCAACGCCAAATGCTTTTATATCACTTGCCAAAACAGCTCCGAGTGATACAAACATCGCCCATTCAGCTATCTCATTTGCTGCAAACGGCATACGTGAAAAAGGACGGAGAATATCATATGCAAGCCAATATATATCACTTAAAAGAGACGCAACGATCGCAAAAGCAAAGAATATCGCTTTAATATTCTTTTCATCACGTAAGATCATGCGTAATACACCTGCAAGCACGATAATCAACACAACAATCTGTATCAATGCAGGAAGGTATTCAATACCCTTCATTATTAAACCCCATCCTTTCAAGCTGGTCTTTTAATGCTTTTTGACCTCTTTGCACCAGATTGTATATCTGCTTTCTGTTCTTATGCATAACACGTCCTGCTTCTTCATGTGTCATGTCCTCAAAATATACCAAAATCAGGATTTCTCGATACTGAGGCTTTAGCTTTTCAAGTGCCGAATATAGTTGTCTATTCCTTTCATTTTTCAGAATATCAAATTCCAAGTCCTCTGATGCGATCATATTTTCATCATCAGCAGCAACTTCTCTTGATAATCTTCTAAGACGCATCAAAGCAAGATTTCTGCCCACTGAGAAAAGCCATGTTTTAAAGGAACTTCTTTCTGAAAACAGTGTCGGTCCGGCAACAATCTGAGCAAATGTATCTATCATCAGCTCTTCGGCATCATCTATGTTATGAACCAGACTGTTTATGAACAATA
>CADAPR010000107.1 GCA_902789785.1 uncultured Lachnospiraceae bacterium | reverse complement strand
CCAAAACCGTCCGGCATGATCTCAAGTATCCCTCTTGCGGTCACACCGCTGTCAAGATCATTTAAGACAGTATCCTTATTATCGGTCTGCTTATTCTCTGCTTTATTCTCGACAGGCTTGCTCTCAACGGGCTTGTTCTCAGGCTCCTTCTTTGTCTCTGCAGCGGCTGCGGCAAGTTTTTCCTTTTCGTCAAGCTCGACCATTGCATTAATGACATCTTCCTTTTTCATGCTCGAAGTGCCCTTAATGCCTCTGCTTTTTGCGATAGCCTTAAGATCGACAAGCGCAAGTGTCTCATATTTTTCTCTCATAAAATTACCTCTGAATCGGAAATCACACAACGAATGTTGTAATGAATGTCTGAAATGATTTATCTCTTACTAATATAAACCTTTTATCTCAAAAATCAACCAGTTTAATAATAAATTAAGAAAGACAAAGAGGAAGCCACCAATAAGCCTCCTCTTTAAGTCTGATATTAACCTTCTATAAGATCGTCGATATTGCTCGCATCCGCAACAGATGCTCTGCAAGATATGACCTCTGCAGGGAAAGGTTTTCTGTCTACTATGTGATTGTACATCATCACGATCGGATCGTGACCCTGTCCGAACGAATCCTGGCTTATTATGGTCCCGATCGAGCCGTTCTTTATATAAGGGAACAGCGCAGGATTAAGATCAAATCCAATGATCATCGTCTTGCCTGAACGTTTTGCATCAACAACAGCTCTTGCAGCATCTTCCGGGAAGCCGTTTGTCAAAAACAGTATCTGAACCGCACTGTCTTTTTCAAGCCAAGCCTTAGTCTTTTTGTAAACATCCTCGCCGTCATCTTCGACTACTACTTCACCGGATATCTTTATACCCTTGTACTTTGATATCTTATCTATGAATCCCTGTTTTCTCTCAACATTTCCTATAACGGTAGGATCGCCCATGAGGATGCCCACCTGTCCGTTCTTTCCTATAAGATCGGCTGCAGCCTTTGCTGCCATCTCGCCCTGTGATATCGAATCTGATTTAAGACAGGCAAGTCTTAAAGAAGGATTTGCACAGTCACAGTTGAAAGTCATTAGCTTGATGCCTTTGGCCTTGGCCTGTTCTAGAACCGAATCGAGTCCTCCTAAAAATCCCGGATATATGATAGCATCATAGCCATCAGCGATCAGGCTTCTTATATTTCCCCTTACCATCTCATCAAAATCCGTATCGCCTGCGATAAGAGGCACGAATTTGACTTTTGCATTAAGTTCAGCTAACTCCTTTAAAGCATAGTTTGCACCGCGCTTGACGCCGTACCAGAAGTCGTTGTCATACATACTTAACATCGCGATCTTGATCTCTTTGCTCGGTTTGTTCCTTGTAGGTAAAACACCTGTATCGAATCTTCTCAAAAGTCTCTGGATGCCTGCGAGCATGCCGTCAAGAGCAACTGTATTATCACCAAGCTGAGTAGCTTCAGCCGATACTTCCTGTGAGATGCTGGCTATCTCTCCGGTCATCTCATTAATGTCATGAGCTGCTTCGTAGAGCTGTGTCGCAATGGTCTTTGACTGCTCGGAATTGCCTTCCATAACGGTAAACATATCTGTTATCTTGCTGACCTTTTCCTGAGTCTCTATAGAATTTGTATTGATGGTCGTAAATGATCTTGTGACCTCGCCGAATGTCGACTTTGAGTTATTGTATGTATCCGTACATTTGGCAATGCTCTCAGTAACACCCGAACTGCTCTGCATTATATCCGAAAGGATCGCATTGATCCTTTCCATGCCGTCTCTTGTCTGTTCGGACATATCCGTCATCTCGTCTGCAACGACTGCAAATCCCTTTCCGGCCTGACCTGCTCTTGCAGCCTCTATAGATGCATTGAATGATAAGAGCTTTAACTGATTGCTTATGCCGACGATGAAATCACCGACCTCATATACCTTCTGTATCTGATCATTGAATCTGTTTAAAGTTGAATTGATGTTGTTAAGGTCCTTAGAGACAGCATCCATCTCGTTTGCATATCCTTCAAGGTTTGACATGCCGTCCGTAGATATCTTTGCTGTATCCTTGAGCATCTCTCCTATCCTCTTCATCGATTCGCCGATCTCTTCGATCTGAGCGGAGTTTGACTCTATGACAGCCATGTTGTCCTGAACCATCTCGAGCTGTTTTGCAGTTCTTTCCTCAACTCTTAAGGTATTCTTTGCTATCTTATTGCTCCCGACCTGATTTGCTTCCATATTTGATGAAAGTTTATCAATGGCATCAGATAAGACAACGGTATTCTGCTTTGTAGCTTCTATAAACGTCAAGAGATTTGATTTGATCAGGTTAAGACCTGATGAAACTATATCAAAGTTGCTCTTGTTTCCGCTAACCGGTATGTCATTAATGTTCAGTCTGCCCTTTACAAGCTGCTGAGCATTGTCTACCATCACGCTCTGATTTTTCTTGTTTATAACGGAAAACACTACTCCGACGATTATGATAATCAGTTCTATTACGGCGATCACGATCCAAAATACAGTCATATGGAATCCTCCGGATATTATTCATTAAATTTTCTGACTAATCAGATATTAACTGATATTCTTACTGAATATATATGAATTATACCACCAATTATCATAATCTGTCATTATTTTTTATCTTCTCCAAATTTTCATCTGCAGACAAAAAAAGCCGGATATCTTTTGATAGATATCCGGCAATCGATCATTATCAGTTATCAGCCAAGCTGAGCTGCAACTTCTGCTGCGAAGTCCTCGTTCTTCTTTTCAAGTCCTTCACCTGTTTCGAAACGAACAAAGCCTGTGATCTTAAGATCTGCTGCAACACTCTTAAGGTAAGCAGCAACTGTCTGCTTGCCGTCTTCAGCCTTAACATAAACCTGATCAAGAAGGCTTATCTCCTTAACCTGCTTAGAGATACGTCCGTCAACAAGACCGCTGAAGATCTTGTCA
The DNA here is from genome assembly GCA_902789785.1 of uncultured Lachnospiraceae bacterium. Classification (GTDB taxonomy): domain Bacteria; phylum Bacillota; class Clostridia; order Lachnospirales; family Lachnospiraceae; genus Colinaster. The sequence continues at coordinate 3,201 of CADAPR010000107.1, read as the reverse complement.
TTTACATAGTCAGCCTTGCCTTCCATAGCAAGAGAAGCAAGTGTTGTCTTAGCAGCCTCTGAAAGGAAGTTGAATAAGAACTTGTTGCTCTTTTCCTTCTCGTATGCTGCAAGGTCCTCTTCGCTCCAGAGCTTCTCGTTAACTGCTCTGTCAAGCAGCTTCTGAAGAATAGGCTTGGGAAGTGAAGCAGGATCGTTAAGAGCGCTGTCTATTGTGATCTCCTTAAGCTTAGCCATCTCATCTGCTGAGATATCCTCTCTGCTTACATACTGGGGATTCATAGCAGCTACCTGCATTGCGATATTCTTTAAAGCCTCAACGACTGCATCGTTCTTTGAACCCTCTGCACCAAGGATAACACCGATCCTTCCGCCGCCGTGAATGTAATCTATAACGATAGGTGCTTCGATCTTTTTAAATCTTCTGATGCTTAACTTCTCACCAATAGTTGCGATCTTCTCAACAAGAGCATCGTTAACTGTCTTTGAAGAATCATCCTTCCAAGTCTCAGCCATGAATGCATCGTCAACATCTGCTGAAGCGCTGTCAAGAGCCTGATTTGCAACTGTCTGAACAAATGCCTGGAAAGTCTCGTTCTTGGCAACAAAGTCTGTCTCTGAGTTAACTTCAACTACGGCTGCCTTGCCATCAGCAACAGCTGTACGGCAGATACCTTCTGCTGCAATACGGCTTGCTTTCTTTACTGCTTTGGCTGCACCGCTCTTTTTAAGGAACTCGAGAGCCTCATCCATATTTCCATCACACTCTGAGAGTGCTTTCTTACAATCCATCATGCCTGCGCCTGACATCTCACGCAGTTCTTTAACCATTGCTGCTGTTATTGCCATTGTAATATCCTCCTGTTTAACGAATTATTCTGCGTCTGCTACTTCTTCGATATCTGTTGCTTCAGCTGCATCAGCTGCTGCTTCTTCCTCTGTGTAAACAGACTCACCCTGGTTTGCTTCGATTACAGCATCAGCCATCTTAGCTACGATAAGCTTTACGGCTCTGATAGCATCATCGTTACCGGGGATGATGTAGTCAAGTTCTTCAGGATCACAGTTTGTATCTGCGATACCGATGAGTGTGATACCGAGTGCTCTTGCTTCCTTAACGCAGATTGCTTCCTTCTTGGGATCTACTACAAAGATAGCATCGGGAACTCTTGTCATGTCCTTGATACCGCCAAGGTTCTTCTCAAGCTTCTCCCACTCTTTCTTTATCTGGATAACTTCCTTCTTGGGAAGTACATCGAATGTGCCGTCTTCGCTCATCTGCTCGATCTTCTTAAGTCTAGCGATACGTGACTCGATAGTCTTGAAGTTTGTGAGCATACCGCCAAGCCATCTCTCATTTACATAGTACATACCGCAACGCTCTGCCTCAGACTTAACTGCGTCCTGAGCCTGCTTCTTTGTACCTACGAAAAGGATCGTGCCGCCCTGATCAGCAATATCAAATACTGCCTTGTATGCATCGTCTACAAGACCTACTGTCTTTTGAAGATCGATGATGTGTACACCGTTACGCTCTGTAAAGATGTAGGGAGCCATCTTGGGGTTCCATCTGCGAGGGTGATGACCGAAGTGAACACCTGCTTCGAGTAACTGTCTCATTGAAATAACGCTCATTTTTAATTCCTCCGTTTTGGTTAATCTTTGCACAGCCTTCTGATCCGAGCCGATCCTAAACACACCTGAATTCTTCAGGACCCGTGTTTATCAAAGACTATGCGCATTTTTTTACAGCTTTATGATTGTAGCACAGACCATTCGATAAAAACAATACCCTGCGGTAAAAATATATTAAAAATATACATATTTCTTTTGCAAAATAGCAGTTTCTTTATTGAAATTATCTGACAAAACATATATAATTTAGTTATATTTAGATGCAAAGGAGTTATTTTTTTATGTTTGATCGAATATTTGCCAATTATCTGGCAGAATGTGGTAAGCTGAGCGAACAGAATCTTAAGGATATTTTTTCCATCCAGGACAGCAAGCGCGTTCGTCTTGGCGTGATCGCCGTATCCGAAAAACTGATGTCAATCGAGCAGGTTGAAGAAGTCAATCAGCTTCAGGCAGTACTTGATAAGCGTTTTGGCGATATCGCCATTGAGAAAGGTTATCTAAACAGTGAGCAGGTGAGCAGGCTTTTAGTCCTTCAGGGTAACTCCTATCTTGCATTTATACAGTCAGTCGTTGATGGCGGATACCTTTCAATGGATGATCTTGAGGACATGCTAGTCCGCTATCAGGAAGAGAACAACTTCACTCTTTCTAATATGGAAGATTTAAAGAGCTGTGATATCAATCGTATCATTCCAATCTTCTTATACTCTCATTCAGAAATGCTAAGAGAACTGGCAGCCGTAACCATACGTACTCTGGTACGTCTGGTTGATTTCCATACATTTATAAAGAAGCCTCAGATATTAAAGGAATATCAGTATGATGTACTGTGCGCCCAGGAAGTCAGCGGCGATCACAGATTCCTTACAGCTTTCTCAGGTGATGTTTCAAAGGACCTTGTCGATGTAGCGATATCTTTTGCAGGAGCCGAGAATATCTCGTGTGATGAAGATACGGTGGATGCTCTGTGCGAATTTGTTAACTGCGTAAACGGTCTTTTTGCATCAGACATGAGCAATCGCGATATAGATATAGACATGAACGCTCCGATAGGCAAATGCCGAAAAAGGCGTTCTCAAAGCAGACAGCATCTTGTGCATTCCGATGATCGTATGCGGAAAACCTATTGATCTTCTGCTCATATTAGACCAGGATTATGCGTTTTAAGGGGGACTGAACAATGGCTAAGATTATAATTGTAGACGATTCAAGAATACTGAGAAAGATACTGAATGCAACGCTTACAGAAGCCGGTCATGAGATTGTCGGAGAAGCCGGTAACGGTGAAGAAGTCTTAAAACTTCTTGAAGGATGTGTTCCTGATCTTATCACACTCGATATTACAATGCCTGTAATGGACGGTCTTACAGCATTAAAGCTCATAAAGGAAAAATATCCGTCGATCAAGGTGGTAATGGTCAGCGCAGCCGGTCAGAAGAATAAGGTCATGGAAGCCTTGAAGGCAGGAGCAAGCGATTTTTTGCAGAAGCCTTTCGAACCGGAAGATGTAAAGCGTGTAGTTTACAAGCTTGTTTAGGAATTAATAAACCCGTAAGAATTTTTC
>CADAPR010000106.1 GCA_902789785.1 uncultured Lachnospiraceae bacterium | reverse complement strand
ATCTTTTCAAAATGCGACTCAAAGCCGATAACGTTGCCTTCGCTATCCTGTGCATTGATGAGCTGAAGAACACCCGCCACCTCGTCATCGTCATCTATGAGAGGCACGACCATCATGGACTGAGTATGATATCCGGTCATCGCATCATATTTCTTGGGACCGGAAAAATCAAACGTTTCGTCTTTTCTGACATCAACAATATTTAACGTCTCTCTGTGAATAGCAGCATAAGAGCATATATTTGCTTCGCTTACTGCAGCAACAGGAGGAAGATCTATCGCTTCACCGCCACTTCCCTTGTCAACTCCCATGGACAGTGTCTTCATTATCTTGAAATGTAAAGCACCGTCCTCTAAAAGATAGAGCGTTCCCGCATCACAGTTTGTGATATCCATGCTCTTTGTTATTATCATATTGAAAAGCTTGTTGCGGTCTCTTTCCGCAGAGAGCGCAATACCTATGTCCAATATGACCTGCAGTTCATCAGTTTTATTCATTCCCGTTTTCCCCTTTATATAAGCTATAATTCCCTAAGAAATCTAAGTGACCTTTTTATCCTTTCATAGCCGTTTACTTCGATCAGCATATTTACATCAGTACCGTATTTATCAACAAGCTCCTTAAATTCGTTATAATCGATCTTTCCGTCACCCGCTGCAAGATGAAGATCGGATCTCATGTCATGATCGTTTATATGCATATGACCTATATACGGGCTGAATGCATCATACCATTTGGCAGGTTCTGTCTCAGTCAGGCAGGCATGTGCATAGTCAAGACAGACATACACGTTATCATGCCCCTTAAGATTCTTTACCAGATCGACTATAGGATCCGGGTTCTTCTCGAATGTATTCTCAATATATATATGAATACCTTTATACCTGTCGGAAAGTTCAGACATGTATCCGCTCATACCGTCAAGCCATATCCTGTTGTATTCATCGGTATCAAGTCCTGCCAGTCTTCCGGTATGAAATACCACTCCCTTGCAATTTAATCTGCATGCGATATCCATGGACTGCTCAACCAGTTCTCGGCTTCTTTTTCTTATAACAGAGTCGGTACTGATCATAGCGATATCATAGAAAACGCCATGCAGAGTATCTCTGCTCTTATCTCTTTCCAGCTTTTCATATAATCCGATCCTTTTCTCAGTCTCATCTTTATCTTCATATACATAAGGCCAGAAAAAATCATTATATTCAAATGCCGTATCATATTCCTGTGCCAGTGACAGGCATCTGTCAATATCGCCTATATCAGGTATTATCGACCATCTTGCTTTCATCGTTTTTGCCTTCTTCCTTATTGAGTTTTACTACACTGAAGATCTCTATCTTGTTGCTCTTTCCCTTAAGCGGTATCTCGCCTACAGATTCGGCCTCGATCCTTCCCTTAAGCTTATTGTATACATCTTCGCTTATAAGTATCTGACCTGCCTTTGCATTGCTCTCAAGTCTGGCCGAGGTATTGACAGTATCACCGATCGCAGTATAGTCCATCCTGAAATCACATCCTATGTTTCCAACGATGGCAGGACCGCAGTTGACGCCCACACCGAACTTTATCGTTCTGCCAAACTTCTCTTCAAGCTGCTTTTCAAGTTTTTGTGCGCCCCTGCTTATATCCCACGCAGTAGCGACTGCCTGATAAACATAGTCATCAAGATCAAACGGAGCATTGAATATAGCCATTGCGGCATCACCGATAAACTTGTCAAGAGTACCATTATGGCTGAGCACACAGTCCGTAACATGTTTGAGATACTCGTTTAATATCTCAACTACCTGCTCAGGCTCAAGCAGCTCAGACATGGATGTAAATCCTCTTATATCTACAAAGAGGACCGCTATGTCTCTCTTCTCTCCGCCAAGATGCAGTTCAAAATCTCCCGTATGTGAAAGCTCGTCAACAACCTGCGGAGCAACATATTTCTTGAACACATCGAGTGTATGTCTTCTTCTTATGCGTTCTACAACGTACTTTTCAAATATGAAGTATACATCTGCGATTATCATAAACAGGATCACATATGCACACTGGATATATACTCCTTTTCCTGCCAGGAACCTTCCCAGCAAAAGATAAACTGCTGATATAGCCAAAGAAACGATGATGATGACAGACGGTCCTTTTTTTCTTAAAAGCAGTGCAAACAAAGCTGCGATCAGTGCAGTTATAAAAGCCATCTCAAAACGGTTGAGAGACAGCAGTGTCTTTGACTGCATGTAAGCCTGGATGATATTGGCATGTATTTCCACACCGTACATGGTCCTTCCTCTGTCTGAGGCAGGCTGGTATGAATCCTGAAATCCCGGAGCATACGCACCGACCATTACGATCGCATCCTTAAAGGCGCTCATAGGCACCTTATCGGAAAGGACTGCTCTTAGAGATACCTCGCTATACTCTCCGGATTCTCCCGAATAAAGAAATCTGAACTGACCGCTTGAATTTGTCGGCGGCTCATTTACTCTGTTACCATGCTTTTGCTGATATGTTTTGTATATCGCAAACGCCAGACTCTCATGTGTATCTGAGGCTTTGTCTTTAAGCTCTTCAGGAACGCTTATCTTGTTCATTGAATGACGAACATATCCGTCTGATGCTATACATGCATTAGTAAAGCCTGAATATGCTGCCTCGTTTAATTCATCATATGGCATCTCGATATTTGCGACATGCTCGGTATTGTAGAATCTTCTTCCTTTGCTGTCAGTCTCAAGCTGACCCCTGTAAACGATATTTGTACCGACTATTACATCTCTTCCTTCTTTTGATGCGGCAGATGCAAGTGCGGCATCATCCGCCTCATTGAGCTTATCTGTCAGTATGAAGTCCAGTCCAACTACAGCAGGCGCGTTCTCTTCATCCTCGTAAAGTTTGTCTATAAGCTCTGCCAGTTTCCCTCTTGACCAGACAGTGAAATTGCCGTATTCGTTCAGTGTCTCTTCATCAATGCCTACGATGACGATTCTCGGATCTGTCCCGTTAAGTCTTGAATATACGTGGTCGGTTATGTATGTATCTACGGAATACAGCGGATCAAGAAATGACATCAATGCCATAAACAGTGCTACCGCTATAACACATATGGTGTAAACATGTTTCTTCATTTTTATAATATCATTCCTTCATCAATTCAAAAGCTTCTTTAAATACTTTGCCTATAGAGTCATGTATTACCAGATCAGCTCTTCTGTCCGCGCTGGTTTCGCTCTTGTTTATCAGTATTAGATTACTACCTCTGAAGTAGTCGATAAGTCCTGCTGCGGGATATACGATCAGGGATGTTCCTCCGATTATCAGAGTATCGGCCTTAGCGATCGCATTTACGGAGTTGCTTATTATTTCCTGATCAAGTCCTTCTTCATATAGGACAACATCAGGTTTTACTCTTCCGCCGCATTTTTTGCACACAGGGATTCCCTCAGACTCAAGAACATACTTCTCATCATAGAATTCGCCGCAGTTCATGCAGTAGTTTCTCAGCACCGAACCATGAAGCTCATATACAACCTTTGATCCTGCTGCCTGATGAAGTCCGTCTATGTTCTGAGTAACAACCGCCTTTAGCTTGCCCATCTTTTCAAGTTCGGCCAGCACCTTGTGCGCATCATTAGGCTTTGCATCAGGATAGATAAGCTTGTCTTTATAAAATTCAAAAAACTCTTCGGGATATCTTACAAAGAATGTATGTGATACGAGCTGCTCGGGTGTGAAATTTATCTTTAGCTTTTCATTCCACAAGCCGTTTGAACTCCTGAAATCAGGTATGTTAGATTCGGTGCTTACTCCCGCACCGCCAAAGAAGACTATGTTGTCGCTTTCCTTAAGAATCTTCGCCAGTTCTTTGATCTCTTCACTCATAGTATGTAACCTCCAATCCCAAAATAAAGCAAGGCACCATCTTACGATGATGCCTGCTTGCCAAAGTTTAAGCAACGGCTCATCCGTTACTGTATATTTTAAACTTTGCATTGTATCCGTGTCTAGCGCGATTTTCTTCAAGATCAGCAAGTTTTGCCTCGATCCTGCTCTTTACCATCTCGCTTATCTGTCTTGTCGTCATATTTGAATACTCTTCATAATATATAGGTTCAAGAAAGCATACCTGAGTCGTGACCTTTTTTAGAGTATTAAAATCGAAAACAAGATGTGAATCATAAATAGCTACAGGAACTATAGGTACCTCGGCTGACTTCGCACATTTAAATGCGCCGGGTCTGAATTCCTGCAGAGCATTTCCGTTCTGATCGTATCCGCCTTCCGGGAAGTATATATATCTTCTTCCCTCTTTTACTTCCTCTGTAAGCTGTTTTAATTCTCCGTACTGCTGTTTTAGGTTGTTTCTCTCAAGACGCTTTCCTCTCATGACCCGAACGATCTGATTTGCCAGCAAGACCTTGCTTCGTTCCGCATCCATGACAACCGAACACGGTTTTTCATGAACAGACATGATGCCAAGCGCATCATATCTTCCCTGATGATTCGAATACATTATATATCCGCCTTCTTTCGGCAGATTCTCCGATCCGCTTGCTATTGTACGGATCCTTCCACGTCTCTGAAGTGTGAAGCACAGGTTCCTTACAAGCTTATAGCATGCATTTTCATCATATCTGTCAGCATGATTGTACATGTAATTTGCCATCAGTATATAGTAGAGGATTATCGGGATAGAGATTCCCACAACATAATAAAATCTAAGCATAAGCACTCCCTGACAGGTAAAATACCTATCCACACAATTATAATTTAAGCATTCGGCTTTTGCAAACCACATGAAGTAGTATGCTATATCACGTCTAAGGATATATAATAATGATATGTCAAACGAATATTTCAAGGAAGCACTGCACAATTTCACATCGGACTATGCATACGGTTCTCAGATAAGGCATCTTTATGATCAGGGATCAAGCCTCGAAAAGATAAAGGAAAAACTCGATTATCCGACTCCCCTGGAAACTGTTTATGAATACCTAAAGAAGTACCTGATCGATTCAAAGATCATAGTCTTTACCGAATCCGATATACCCGCATCTTTTCAGGATTCTTCTTATACAGTGGAATATGACTCTCTTGGAAGAAAATCATTCAGACTAAAAAAAGAACGGGGCAAATATATGAATGATCTTCTAACCCGTCCCTATTTAGGTGATATTGCTGCCATCCCTGATATATTAAACTGCTATGCACATATAGATCTTTCGATCGCATCAAAAAACAGCGACAGGCTCGATGGCAAGTTAAAAGACTACTGCAAAACCATGCCGTTTCCTGATAAGCCTTGCTTTATACGTCTGAATCCGTCGCTACTTGATATAGTTAACTCTCTATACAAGGCAAAACTGTGGAAAGATGTGATAATATCCCCCAACGAAGGTATACGCTATATCTTATAGGTCCCCGTTCTTTTCAAGATATTCAAAGAATCCTTCAAGGCCTTCCTTAAGATCACGGTACGTAGCTTCAAAATCTCCGGTGTACCACGGGTCCGCCACATCCCTTCCGGAGTCAGCAAAAGTCATAAGCTTATATATCTTGCCTTCAGGATCTCCCCCGGCTATACGTTCCATGTTTCTGATATTGTAGGTGTCCATACCTATCAGATAATCATAGTGTTCATAATCAGCTCTTGTCATCTGTCTTGCTCTGTGTGGAACAAGCGGTATTCCGACCTGTCTGAGTTTGCTTACCGTACCGTAGTGAGGTGGATTGCCTATCTCCTCTCTGCTGGTTGCAGCAGAATCGATCTCAAACAGATCCTCCAGCCCTTTTTGCTTGACCATATATGTCATCATACTCTGCCCCATCGTGCTCCTGCAGATGTTGCCGTGGCA
>CADAPR010000105.1 GCA_902789785.1 uncultured Lachnospiraceae bacterium | reverse complement strand
GAATTTTCAAAAAGAATTAACAATCTTGCCATCACAGGAAAAAGCAATATTGTATTTATCATAGGCGGGTCTTTGGGAATATGCGAAGATATCAAAAAAAGATCTGATGAATTAATAAGTTTTTCAGATATGACTTTCCCTCACCAGTTGATGCGTGTTATACTTCTTGAGCAGGTATATCGTTCATACAGGATAATTCAAAATGAACCGTATCACAAATAGCAGGGGGTATTAAATGGAAACTTTTGTTTTGATCGTTGCAATTATAGTCGCCGCATTATCGGTCTATTGGTACATTAGGCTTATGACTAAAGATAATAAAAGCAAAAAAGAGATATGGCTTGCTCTGCTTTGCTTCTGGGGGGCTTTTATTTCTGTCGCGATAGCTTATGTTATAATCGCTGGAAGGATCGGACCACAGCAGTAAATATTTTTGAAATTTTTTAAGACTCACATATATTTGTGAGTCTTTTTATGTTATAATTGTAATGCATTTTATGTAAGGATAGGAGGTTTAGTTTAATTATGGCTATGAGATTGGTTACCCGTTCAGACTTTGACGGACTGGCATGTGGTGCTTTGTTACTTGAAGCGGGGGTTATTGATCATTGGAAATTTGCTCATCCGAAGGATCTTCAGGATGGGCTCATAGAAATAGATGAAAATGACTGTCTTGCAAATGTTCCGTATGTTGAGGGATGTGGACTTTGGTTTGATCATCATTCCAGCGAACATGAAAGGCTTGCTCTTGAAGGCAAGTATAAAGGCGAAAGCCGCATTACTCCTTCATGCGCAAGGATCATTTACGAATACTACGGCGGAGCTGAAAGATTTCCCAATTACCACGATATGATGGTAGCCGTTGATAAAGTTGATTCAGGTAATCTTACCGTAGATGAAATATTAAATCCGACAGGATGGATACTTGTTGGATTCTTAATGGATCCCAGAACCGGTCTCGGAAGATGGAGACAGTTTACTGTCAGCAATTATCAGCTCATGGAAAAGCTTATGGTTGCATGCAAGGACAAGACAACGGAAGAAATTCTTGATATGCCAGACGTTAAAGAACGTATAGAGGTTTATAATGAGCAGACTGCTAAATTCAAGGAGATGGTAACTGCTCATACTCGTGTTGAAGGCAATGTAATCATCAGTGATCTAAGAGGAGTTGATCCTATATATACTGGCAACAGATTCATGATCTACAGCATGTATCCTGATCAGAATATCTCTGCATGGATCGTTGCAGGCAAGGGCGGTCTCGGATGTTCAGCAGCTGTTGGATACAGTATCATAAACAAGTCATGCACAATAGATGTAGGAAGCCTTATGCTCAAATACGGCGGCGGCGGACACAAGAAAGTCGGTACTTGTCAGTTCTCTGATGAAAAAATCTCAGATCTTGACAAAATGCTCAAAGAACTTTGTGATATGGCTAATGCATAGTTGATTCAGACAATGGGGGTTGCTGATGGAAGACAGAATTTTTAACAATGAGCATGTTATTGCTTGGCTGCAGTATTTTTCATCCCAGACTGATATAGATCTTGAACATGTAAAAATACTGGATATAACAAGAAAGAATAAAAACATCATACCTGCATGCGAAGCTCACAGATGTGTTCTTGTATTTACAGAGGCAGGTCATGCCGATATATTCTATCGAATGTATAATGCCGGACTTGGGGAATGTACAGTCATATATAATGAGGGCTCGGAACCGGCAGGTCCGATAAAACAGGATATAGTTGCAAATATGATCGACAGAGGCATAAATGCTTCAGCCGGTATGATAATTCTAAATCCGAATGCGAGGGCTGCCGTTAAGTTTGGAATGGATAACAGCGCTCTTGTAAAAGGATCTGTTAAGTATGTAGGTTCAGAGATCAGATCCATTCTCTTATCGAAGATGCAGATTGAAGAAGGAAAAAATATTTGTGTCATCTCGGGTGAATCGATAGTTGTTCAGTCTGCGATACTCGATGGTGAGGGTGAGATCATTGCCGTGGAGTATAATGGTAACGACAGAAGAGCACTTGAAGAGAATGCTGATCAGTTTGGACTGAATAACATTCATATCATCGATCATATTGATGAAGAAACGCTTAAAGATCTTCCTGTACCGGACGTAACAATGCTAGTTGCATCCGCATCAATGGAAAAAGAGATTGATTGTCTCTTAAAGATCAATCCCAAGATGGAGTTTGTAATCTATACTCTTGATTTTGTTCTTGCTGCTTCCATGATAGATTATTGCAAGAAATTCTGTATTTCAGATCCTGAGATAATCCAGGTTTCAGTAGCAAAGGTCACAAGCAGACATACATATGAACAGCAGCCTGCACCTTGGATAATAACATGTAAGGCTGGAGAATAGAAATTTAGGTATTTTTAATTAATCAAAAGCTCGAATGCTTGCCATTCGGGCTTTTTCTGTATTTAAATTAAAACAGTTTGCTGATTGAATAATGATATCAAAAATAGTAAAATATATAAGACTATGGTCAATTATTTAAAAAGCAACAGGAGATAGAAAATGGCATTATCAAAAAAGCCTGTAACAGGCATGAAGGATATACTTCCAAGAGAAATGGAGATACGTGATTACGTTATACGTGTCATAAAAGATACATATAGAAAGTTTGGATTCACAGGAATAGAAACTCCTTGCATGGAGAATATTGAAAATCTGACAAACAAACAAGGCGGAGAAAATGAAAAACTCATCTTCAAGGTTTTAAAAAGGGGAGAAAAGCTTGATATTTCAACTGCACAAAGTGAAAACGATTTAAGCGATCTCGGAATGCGATATGACCTTACGGTCCCCCTTGTAAGATTCTATTCGAATAACAATTCAAATCTCGCAAGCCCATTTAAAGCGCTTCAGATAGGGCCTGTATGGAGAGCTGACAGACCACAGAGAGGGAGATATCGTCAGTTTTATCAGTGTGATATAGATATACTGGGTGAACCTACAAACTTAGCTGAGATAGAACTTATCACAGCTACGACCACATGTCTTGGAAAACTCGGATTTAAGAATTTTGAGATTAGGATTAACGACAGACGAATTCTTAAAGCTATGGCTAGCTACGCAGGATTTGAAGAAGATAGTTTTGATGAAGTCTTTATCATACTGGATAAGATGGACAAGATTGGTCTTGATGGTGTTAAGGAAGATCTGATATCCCATGGATTCGAAATATCTAGCGTAGAAAAATATCTCAATCTGTTCAAAGGACTTGAAGACCATAAAACTGATGGACTTGAATATATTAAAAATGCACTTGGAGAAAGTCTTGATAATGAAGTCAAAGCGTGGCTCGATGAGATAATCAACAGCGTAGAGGCAGCCAAAGCCGCGCAGTTTGATATGGTATTTGATCCTACATTAGTAAGAGGGATGAGTTATTATACCGGTACAATATTTGAGATCGCAATACCTGAGTTCGGAGGAAGCTGCGGTGGTGGCGGACGTTATGACAAGATGGTTGGCAAGTTTACTGGTCAGGACACAGCAGCCTGCGGTTTTTCTATAGGATTTGAACGTATTGTACTTTTGCTGCTTGAACAGGATTTCAAAATTCCTGACGAAGGAAAGAAGATAGCATTTTTGGTTGAAAAAAATATGCCTTCTGAAAGAATGAGCGATATCATGAAGGAAGCGAGTCAAATGCGAGCAAACGGAAATACTGTACTTGTTTCCCGTATGAATAAAAATAAAAAATTCCAGAAAGAACAGCTTGAAGCACAGGGTTATACAGAATTTAAGGACTTCTATGTTGATTCTTTAAGGAATTAGTAATAAAGGAGAATGAAAAAATGGCTGAATCAATGGTGGGACTTAAAAGAACCCACAGATGCACAGAACTTAACGAAAGTAATGTAGGACAACAGGTGACCGTCATGGGATGGGTCGGAACCCAGAGAAACAAGGGCGGTATTGTATTTGTTGATCTAAGAGACAGAAGCGGGATCTTGCAGATCATATTTGAAGAAAATGATATAGGCGCTGAAGGATTTGAAAAAGCAAGCAAACTCAGAAATGAAGATGTAATAGCTGTAGTTGGGACTGTAGAAAACAGGGCAGGAGCTGTTAATGACAAGCTTGCTACAGGTAAAATAGAAGTCAGAGCAAAGCAGATACGAGTATTGTCACAGTCTGATGTACTGCCTTTTCCCATTGAGGAAAACTCAAAGACTAAAGAGGAACTTAGACTCAAATACAGATATCTTGATCTTAGAAGACCTGATCTACAAAAGAATATAATGATGCGTAGTAAGATCGCATCAGAGATAAGAGCATTTATGGCTAAAGAAGGCTTTATTGAGATCGAGACTCCAATGCTTGGTAAATCAACGCCAGAAGGCGCAAGAGAATATGTTGTACCTTCTCGTGTTCATCCCGGCAGTTTTTATACTCTTCCACAGAGTCCTCAGCTGTTTAAGCAGCTTCTTATGTGTTCTGGATATGACAGATATATACAGATCGTTAAGTGTTTCAGAGACGAGGATTTAAGAGCAGACAGGCAGCCTGAATTTACTCAGGTTGATATGGAGCTTTCATTTGTTGATGTAGAAGATGTGCTTGATGTAAATGAACGACTTATCAAGCATGTATGCAAAGAGTCTATTGGCCTTGATGTTACACTTCCTCTTCCAAGAATGACATGGCAGGAAGCAATGGACAGATTTGGTTCAGACAAGCCTGATACAAGATTCGGCCTTGAACTTGTTGATGTAAGTGATGTTGTTAAAAACTGCGGATTTGGCGTGTTTACTTCTGCACTTGAAAATAAAGGTTCAGTAAGAGGAATCAACGTAAAAGGACAGGCTGCAATGCCAAGAAAGAAGATTGATGCTCTTGTTGAGATGGCAAAGGGTAGCGGTGCTAAAGGACTCGCATATCTTTGCATAAATGAAGACGGCACATACAAATCATCATTTGCCAAGTTTATGACAGATGAAGAACTTGACTTACTTGTTAAGGCTATGAACGGAGAGCCAGGAGATCTTCTTTTATTTGCTGCTGACAAGAATAAGATTGTATGGACAGTTTTAGGACAGCTTCGTCTTGAACTCGGAAAACAGCTTGAACTCTATGATGAGAATCAGTTCAATTTCCTCTGGATAACAGAATTTCCTCTCTTAGAGTGGTCTGATGAAGAAGATAGATTCGTTGCAATGCATCATCCATTTACAATGCCCATGGATGAAGACTGGCAGTACATTGATACAGATCCGGGAAGAGTAAGAGCAAAAGCTTATGATATTGTTTTGAACGGAGTAGAACTAGGTGGTGGTTCTGTTCGTATACATCAGGCTGACATACAGTCAAAGATGTTCGAAGTCTTGGGACTTTCTGAGGAGACTGCTAAGGAAAGATTCGGCTTCCTTCTTGATGCGTTCAGATATGGTGTACCGCCTCATGCAGGACTTGCATATGGACTTGACAGATTTGTTATGCTGTTGATGCATGCGGATTCTATCAGAGATGTTATAGCTTTCCCGAAGGTTAAGGATGCAAGCTGCCTGATGACACAGGCTCCAAATGTTGTTCCTCAAAAACAGCTTGATGAGCTCTGTATTGAAATAAAAAAACCGGTTGAAGAATAAATATGATCTGTAAGGATTTTGAGACCAGGATACCTTATTTTCTGGATGATAAACTGAATAAGAAACAGGCAAAGGAATTCTTTGCACATATGCAGACATGCGAATCATGCAAAGAAGAGCTGAGGATTCAGTATCTTATTAAAGAAGGTACGCTGCGTCTCGAAGACGGTGACAGTTTTGACCTTAATAAGGAACTTGATCTTAAGATTGAAAAAACTAAAAAAGCTATAAAGAAACGAACTATTGCTAACATGGTCATATATATGTCATTTTCATTCTTATCCTAGTATTTACATCCAGATGAAGAAATTATGAGTAAACTTGTACTTATTGATGGACATAGCATCTTAAATAGAGCATTTTACGGCGTACCTTTAATGACAAATCCTAAAGGTATGCATATAAATGCGATATACGGCTTTTTAAACATCATGTTAAAAATTCTTGATGAAGAAAAGCCTGATTTCTTATGCGTTGCATTTGACCGAAAAGAAAAGACGTTCCGTCATGAAATGTACGAAGCTTATAAAGGTACAAGAAAACCTATGCCAGAAGAGCTTCATGAACAGGTCCCTGTAATGAAAGAGATTCTTAATGCTATGCATATAACAATATGTGAAAAGCCGGGACTGGAAGCGGACGATATATTGGGAACACTCGCTAAAAAAGCTGAAGCGGATGGTGTTGATGTTAGTCTTATATCCGGTGACAGGGATCTTTTACAGATTGCTACTGACAGAATCAAGATTCGAATTCCCAAGACTAAAGGTAATAAGACTGAAGTAGAAGACTACTACGCTAAAGATGTTATAGAAAAATATCATGTGGATCCAATAACTTTCATTGATATGAAAGCACTTATGGGTGATTCATCCGATAACATACCCGGTGTTCCCAAAATCGGTGAAAAGACAGCAGCGCAGCTTCTTGTTGATTACGGATCGCTCAATGGAGTATATGAACATCTCGAAGAGATCAATAAAAAATCAATACATGATTCACTTGCTCAAAACAGAGATCTGGCTGATCTTAGCAAGGCGCTGGCGACAATAAAGATCGATGCAATACTTCCAATAAGCTACAAAGATGCTTCTTTTGGAAATATATTCACAAAAGAAGCCTATGATTATTTTGTGGCAAACAGTTTTAAAAAATATCTTGATAGATTTGATTTAAGCACTTTTGCTCAAAATGCTACAGAAATTGATGTTACATGGATTGATGATCTATCAGATTGTGAATCTTTATTTACTAAACTCGAAACATGCAAAGATGTTGCATTTGTTTTTGAACAGGAAAATCACGAAATTGTCAGTCTTTCTGTTTCTGACGGACAATCCACATACATTGTTGCAGTATCCGGATTTATTACGGAAGCTTATATTGCCGATAAGATTAAATCCTTGTCAAATAGGAATGATCTTTGCTGTTTTGATGTAAAGAATTTATATCATTTGATCGGAAGTGAAAATCTAGGAAAAGTATTTGATCTTTTACTTGCTGCTTATCTTGTTAATCCCCTAAAAAGCGATTACTCAATCGGTGATATTGCATCTGAGTATCTAGGAATTCATATTCCTGAAGCCAAAGAGATCCTAGGTAAGATGTCTTTAACGGAAGCTGTGTTTATGGACAGGGAGAATTTTGCTAAATATGCAGGATACAGATCTTTCGTACTCTCAAAAACAAGAGATAAGATATTTACAGCCCTTAAAGAAAAGGAAATGACAGATCTTTACGAGGATATCGAATATCCTCTTGCCAAAGTACTGTATGAAATGGAAAAAGAGGGCATCACTGTAGACAGACAGGAACTCAAAGCTTACGGGGATTCATTGGTCGGAAGAATAAATGAACTTGAAGATCTGATTTACGATCTTGCTGGTGAAAAGTTCAATATCAACTCTCCTAAGCAGCTTGGTGAGATCCTTTTTGAAAAGATGGGGCTTCCTGGCGGAAAGAAGACAAAATCAGGATATTCGACCGCTGCAGATGTTTTAGAAAAACTGTCTGAAGATTATCCTATAGTTAAAGATATCCTTGAATATAGAGGCCTTGTCAAGCTAAAAAGCACATATGCGGATGGGCTTGCAGATACTATTAAATCCGATGGAAAGATACATACAACTTTCAATCAGACAATAACTGCAACTGGAAGGATTAGCTCAACTGAGCCAAATCTTCAGAACATTCCAATGAGAATGGAGCTAGGAAGAAGGATAAGAAAGTGCTTTATACCTAACAAGGGCTATGTATTTCTAGATGCCGATTATTCTCAGATAGAATTGAGATTATTAGCTCATATGGCTGATGACAAAGATCTTTTAGAGGCATATAGATCGGAGGCTGATATACACAGAATAACAGCTTCCAAAGTATTTCATGTTCCTTTCGAAGAAGTTACAGATCTTCAGAGAAGAAATGCAAAAGCTGTAAATTTCGGTATTGTTTACGGTATAAGTTCGTTTGGACTAAGTCAGGATCTAAGCATATCAAGAAAAGAAGCAAAACAGTATATTGAGGATTACTTTAAAACCTATAAAGGTATCAAAACCTATCTTGATAATTGTGTAAATACAGCAAAAGAAAACGGTTATGTTACCACTCTTTATAAGAGAAGAAGACCGATACCCGAACTGGCTAGCTCAAATTTCATGACAAGGTCTTTTGGCGAGAGGGTTGCAATGAACAGTCCAATTCAGGGAACCGCTGCCGATATCATGAAAATAGCCATGATTAATGTTTATAATGCGTTAAAGGATAATAACCTTGATGCAAAGATAATCGTTCAGGTCCACGATGAACTTCTGATTGAAGTCAGTGAAAAGGATCTTGAAGCAGCCAGGGTGGTATTATACGAAGAAATGAAAAATGCTGCTAAGTTAAATGTAAATCTCGAAGTAGATATACATGATGGAAAAGACTGGTACGAGGCTAAGTGATCGATATGATTACAATAGGTATCACGGGCGGTGTAGGCTGCGGTAAATCCAAGATCCTTGAATACATCAAGGAAAACTATAACTGCCGTATAATAACCGCAGATGATGTTGCAAACAGATTAAAAGAGCCGGGAGAAGCTTGCTACAAGCCTTTGATTAATCTTCTCGGTGAAAAGATACTTGATAACGACGGCTTTATCAACAAGAAAAAGATGGCTGAGAAAATATTTTCAGACGAATGTCTTCTTGATAAGGTAAACTCTATCATACATCCTGCAGTAAAGGATTACATACTAGATATTAAAGAAACTGAAAATCAGGCTGGCAAGTATGATTATCTGTTTATTGAAGCCGCACTGCTGATTGAATGCGGATATAATGAATATGTTGATCAGATGTGGTATATATACACTTCTGAATCTGTAAGAGTCCAAAGATTAAAAAGCTCGAGAGGCTACAGCGAAAAAAAGATAAAAGACATCATGGATGCACAGCTAAGTGACGAAAAGTTCAGAGCGGGAAGCGATTTTTGCATTGATAACTCAGGTACACTTGAAGATACATACATGCAGATTAAGATAAAAATGAAGGAATTAGAATCAGAAAATGGCAGAAAGTAGATTACCGGTTCAAACAGTATATGGTCTTGATATAGGTACACGAAGTGTTGTTGGCATAGTAGGCTACCGCAAAGGAAAAAAATTCGTGGTTACGGCTATGGCTAGAAAAGAACACGAGACAAGGGCTATGATTGACGGCCAGATCCATGACATCGCCAAAGTAGCTCAAACCATCAAGGATGTAACAGAAGAGCTAGAAGGCAAGCTTGGTTCAAAGCTTAAAAGAGTATGTATTGCAGCGGCTGGACGTGTCCTTAAGACTGCTACAGCTCATGCTGATATAGAACTTGACGAACTTAGGACTGTAAATGAAGAGGATATATATACTCTTAATAGTGCTGCCATTGAAGAGGCTTATAAAAAATTCTTAAGCGAAAATGACATTGACTTAAAATTTTACTGCGTTGGATAACAAATCTTGAAAACCATAAAGCTTCAAAGATAGGTGTTGATATTATTGCAACATTCCTTCCCGATGAAGTAGTCGACGGCCTTTATGCGGCTGTAGATATGGCAGGCCTTGAAGTAGCATCTCTGACACTGGAGCCTATAGCAGCTATCGGTTTAGCAATACCCGAAAAATTCAGATTGCTCAATATTGCCTTGGTAGATGTCGGAGCAGGTACATCAGATATATCTATAACTAAAGACGGATCTATTATTGCATTTGGAATGCTGCCTACTGCAGGTGATAGTCTTACGGAAACAATAGCAAATCACTGCATGGTAGATTTCAATACAGCCGAAAAGATAAAGAAGCAATCTACTACAAAAGCGAAGATAAGCTACAAGGATATCATGGGTACAAAACTGACGATATCAAAGGATGAGATCACAAAGCTAGTTGCTGCCGATGTTGATAACATGGCTGGCCTTGTTGCAGATAAAATTGTTGAATTAAACGGAGGTAAGCCTGTAGGTGCTGTATTTGTAGTAGGTGGCGGTGGAATCTTCCCTGGATATACGCTTGCTCTTTCAAAAAAGCTTGGAATAATCAAATCAAGAGTTGCAATTCGTGGCAAGGAAGTCATGGATGACATCATATTTGAAGATACTACAATAAAAGCCGATTCGCTCTTAGTAACACCAATTGGTATCGCGCTCAGTTTCTATGAGGAGACCAACAATTTCATTTACGTGGATTTTAACGGAAGCAGAGTAAAAATATACAATAATAACAGTCTTACAGTTATGGATGTGGCTATGCAGACTGAGTTTCCTTCAAACGGTTTCTTCCCGAAATCAGGAAAGCCACTTACATATAAGTTAGACGGTAAGGAAAGAATGGTCAGAGGACAGCTAGGCGAGCCTGCAGTTATCACCGTAAATGGCGAGAATGCAAATATGCATACTCCCGTTAAAGAACATGACATTATTGAAGTCAAGGAATCAACAGCCGGTTCAGAAGCTACACTCAAAGTAAGCGATCTGCCAGGCTACAAGGATACTATCAGATTTATAGTTAACTCATTAGAAGTTAAGATGCCGAAATTTGTTTCTGTTAACGGCAAGCTTGAATCAGAATATTATGATATTAAAAACAATGATGAAATAAACATTCTTGATTACTATACCGTTGAGCAGATAATACAGTTTATGGATATAGATAACAAGGAAGATGCTATATGCATGGTCAATAATATGCCTGCGGACAATGATACCAAGGTGTATGAAAACTTTTCTGTTGAATGGAAGAGTAAGGAGTCATTAAGCTATGATGATCTTCCAAAAGACGATGAATCAAATAAAGAAACATCTGAAATAAGCAAAGATAGAGACAGTGAGAAAATTAAGAACGACTCATCATCAAGAAAGATCACAGTAATCGTTAACGGTAAACCGGTGATACTTGATAAAAAATCAAAGTACGTCTTTGTTGATATCTTTGACAAGATAGATTTTGATCTGTCCAAACCTAAGGGAAATATCGTCACAACTAAAAACGGACAGGAAGCAGAATATATGGAAGAAATACACGATGGTGACGTTATCGAAGTATTCTGGGAGAATAAGTAATGCGTTTCGCACCGATAGCTAGCGGAAGCAGCGGTAACTGCATATATGTCGGAAGCAATAATACACATCTGCTTGTTGATGTCGGAATAAGCGGCAAAAGAGTAGACGAAGGACTTAAAAATCTTGATCTTACAGGTCAAGATATCGACGGCATTTTAATAACCCATGAACATGTTGACCATATCGGAGGTCTTGGCGTTTTATGCAGGAAATACAGTATTCCCGTATATGCAACAAGAGATACGATTTTGGCAATAAAATCATACAATTATCTTGGAAAAGTAGAAGATGATATATTTCATCCCATAGCACCGGACGTTGATCTTAAGATCAAGGATATGACAATCAAAGCTTTTAGGATAAACCACGATGCATCAGACCCTGTAGCATATACGTTTTGTGCAGATGGGAAAAAGATCGCGATTGCGACAGATATGGGTACATACAGTGAGTACACTGTCGAGAATCTAAAAGGAATGGATTCTTTACTGATTGAAGCAAATCATGATGTAAGAATGCTTCAGGTAGGACCTTATCCATATCCTTTAAAACAGAGGATATTATCAGATTCCGGGCATTTATCTAATGAGCTTTCGGGTAGGCTGATATCATCGATATTAAACGATAATATAGACAACATTTTCCTCGGTCATCTTAGTAAGGAAAACAATCTGCCGGAACTGGCATATGAAACAGTACGTGTCGAGATCGACATGTCTGACAATAAATACAGATCAAATGACTTTAAGATCATGGTAGCAAAACGTGATCAGATGTCACAAGTTGTCAATCTATAAAGGAAAGGAAGTATATTTAAGTGAATAAGACTATCATTACAGTAGTAGGACATGATACTGTTGGTATCATAGCAAAGGTATGTACATATCTTGCAGATAACAACATAAATATTCTAGATATCTCTCAGACTATATTACAGGGATATTTCAACATGATGATGATCACTGATATGACCCAGGCTACAAAGCCTTTCGGCGAGATCAGTGATGAGCTCTCTGAACTTGGAAATAGCATCGGGGTTATAATCAAATGTCAAAGAGAAGAAATATTCAACAGCATGCACAGAATATAATTAGGAAGGATCATTTCCGATATGATAAACATTTTTGAAGTCGCTGAGACCAATGACATGATCGAAAAGGAAAACCTTGATGTCAGAACAATAACTCTTGGCATCAGCCTGCTCGATTGTATAGACAGTGATGTAAATAAGCTAAATGAAAATATTTATAATAAGATATGCACTGTAGCAAAAGATCTTGTAAAAACAGGAGAGGAAATATCTAAGGAGTTTGGAATACCGATAGTAAACAAGCGTATCAGTGTAACACCTATTGGCTTGATTGGTGCATCTGCATGCAAAACAACGGATGATTTTGTAAGTATAGCAAAAACACTTGATAGAGCAGCAAAAGATGTCGGTGTAAACTTTATCGGGGGATATTCAGCACTGGTTGCAAAAGGAATGACACCTGAAGAAGAATTGCTTATCAGATCTATTCCTGATGCACTCTGTTCTACCGAAAGAATAATGAGCAGCGTTGTTTTAGGTTCAACCAGAACAGGACTTAACATGGATGGTGTTAAGTTAATGGGAGAAGTAATTAAAGAAACAGCTGTAAAAACCAAGGATGCAGATTCTATCGGATGTACTAAGCTCGTTGTACTTTGCAATGCTCCTGATGACAATCCCTTCATGGCCGGCGCATTTCATGGTGTAACTGAAGCTGACAGTATAATCAATGTAGGTGTATCTGGCCCAGGAGTAGTTAAATATGCTCTTGAAAAAGTAAGAGGACAGAATTTTGAAGTATTATGCGAGACCATAAAAAAGACTGCATTTAAGGTTACAAGAGTTGGTCAGATGGTTGCTTTAGAAGCATCAAAACGTCTTAATATACCATTCGGTATAGTTGATCTAAGCCTTGCACCTACACCTGCCATAGGTGACAGTGTTGCAGATATATTATGCGAGATAGGACTTGAACAGACCGGAGCTCCCGGAACTACAGCTGCACTAGCCCTTTTAAACGATCAGGTTAAAAAGGGAGGCGTCATGGCATCTAGCTATGTTGGAGGCTTAAGCGGAGCATTTATTCCTGTCAGCGAGGATCAGGGAATGATAGATGCAGTAAATGCCGGTGCCCTGACTATCGAAAAACTTGAAGCAATGACATGTGTATGCTCTGTAGGACTTGATATGATCGCAATTCCCGGTGATACACCAAACACAACGATTTCGGGAATAATAGCCGATGAACTTGCTATAGGAATGATAAATCAAAAAACTACTGCTGTAAGAATAATCCCGGTTATAGGAAAAGGGGTTGGTGATAATGTTGAATTCGGCGGTCTTTTAGGACATGCACCTATTATGCCGGTTAACGGATTCAGCTGTGAAGCATTTGTTAACAGGGGAGGAAGAATTCCTGCTCCAATACACAGCTTTAAGAATTAAGGAGGTTACTAATGGGCAATGTTATAGCAAAAAATCCGATAATGCCGGGGTTTTATCCCGATCCTTCTATTTGCGCTGTTAATGGTGACTATTATCTATGCAATTCTACATTTGCATACTTTCCAGGGCTTTCTTTAATGCACAGCAAGGATCTTGCTCATTGGGAACAGATTGGAAACGTACTTAATAGACATTCTCAGCTCCCTCTTGAAGGTGCAGATCACTCACAAGGTTTATTTGCTCCGACAATAAGATATTATAAGGGCGTATTTTATGTCATATGTACTAATGTTACTCATGGCGGTAATTTTATTGTTACAGCTACTGATCCTGAAGGACCATGGTCAGAACCTCATTACCTTGTTGACGCTGACGGTATTGACCCTTCACTTTTCTTTGATGATGACGGAAAATGCTACTACATCGGCACTCATCCTAATCCTGACGGTGTAAAGTATAATGGTGACTGGTACATATACATATGTGAAGTTGATCTTGAAAACTGGAAGCTAAAAGGCGAAAAGAAAAATGTATGGAACGGAGCTCTTAAAGGATGTATATGGCCTGAAGGACCACACATCTATAAAGAAAACGGATATTACTATATAATGCATGCAGAAGGCGGAACCGGCCCTGAGCATTCGGTTATGATATGCAGGAGCAGAGATATATGGGGCCCTTATGAGAATAATCCCAAGAACCCAATTCTAACACACAGACACCTTGGAAAAGATTATCCGATCAAGTATGTTGGTCATGGAGATATAATCAAGACACCTGCAGATGAATGGTTGTTCTTGCAGTAAGACCTCTTGAAAGATATACAACAATGGGCAGGGAGACATTTCTTGCAAAGTTTATCTGGGAAGATGACTGGCCGGTCGTAAATCCTGGTATCGGAATGCTCAGTGATACTGTCGAGATAAATCTTCCTGAATGGAGCCCGCTAAAGGATCCTGAATCATATACAAACAGGACAAGAAGAAAAACTGCAATTCCCGGAACAGAAAGAGAATATGTATTTGCAAATATGAACGAACTAGGAGATGAGTTTTTATTTCTTAGAAACTATCCCGATGATATGTATGAGCTTGTTAAGGACGAGGGACTTAAGCTTAAAGCAAGCAAAGATGATATTAAAGCTGTTGCTTCACCTTCATATATCTGTATTAGACAACAGCATCATCATTTTAAATCTTCAGCCTATTTTGATATATCATCCCTTAAGAATGGTGAAAGCGCTGGACTGGTTCTGATGCAGAACAATCTATATAATCTCAGAGCTGAAGTAAAAAACGATGTTTGCTATATGATCTTATGTCAAAACGGAGAAGATAATATAATAGGATCTGTTGATGCTAATGTTGTTAAAAAGGACAGTTGTATAGAATTATCAATACTTGTGGACGGGCTTAAGACTAAAGTGTTTGCTGCTGATGTTGAACTCGGAGAAGCTAAAGTGGCTAATCTGTCAACAGAGGTTGCCGGTGGATTTGTTGGATGCTGTATAGGAATATATGCTTCAGCTAACGGCTGTGACAGCGATACAAAAGTAACGTTTAAAGACTTCACATATAAAGCACTGTAAAGATAAGAAAAAGGGTCGCGATTGCGGCCCTTAAATTATTATCATTTGTCTGGTATATTCATTCTGTTTATCTTTATTCTGGTATTTGCAAGCGGATACGAAATCATATATATGAGCAGCTTCAATATCCTTGCCAAGTGATATCATGGCTTTATCATCAAGAATACTTGCTGCATCTGCCAGTTTGGAGACAAGAGGAATAGTTGAATTCTTTCCTATTATCGAAAGAATTCTGGCATAACTTGCTTTCTTGTAATCAGCAAAAACATCCTTTTTTATATCAAGCAAAATATGAGTCAGGCATCTGCTGATTCTTGAATATGTAATGTCCTTTGTCTTTAAGAGAGAACAGAACTGATCGAAGGATTCAAAATGAGGCAGATGATTCTTTATCTTATCTGAAAGTTCCCTTGTCACATCAAGATAATCCTCATAACCCTTATAATATTCATGAAGAGCCTTGTAGCCGACTTCCCTTGAGAAATTATTACTTACAAGAGGATAACTCTTACCAAGTCTTTCCAGTAATATATCGTATGTAGTCGGAGGTACATGATTGATGATGGGAGATAGAGGCTCGCTCATTGCCTGTCTAACTGCTGTCGATCCGACGAAAGACATATATGTGCTGATACCAACATCGCTTTTTTCATCAGAATGCAGATATGAATCATCATTCAGTACAAAATCATAGCTTGAAAGGATTGCCTCTCTGATAGCTGTAGCTGAACTGTATGAACGGATATTGAGTTCGGTTTCGTTATAATTGCTGCCGATCCTTTTTATCGGAACGGGTTTTATTGAACTGTTAAGATTGTGAAGCGCTTTGCGGTACTCAGTAGCAAGAATATTATTCGGCTTGCAGAGGCCTTCCACTATATGTTCATTAAAATGATTTAAAAGAGCAAGTTCTCTAGCCTTTGGATATGAATTGCCTGCTTTCATGAACTCAGAGATCTCTTTGGCAAGATCTTCCTGATGCTCTAACATAAACTTTGTTACATCTTCTAGCGCC
>CADAPR010000104.1:5948-8698 GCA_902789785.1 uncultured Lachnospiraceae bacterium | reverse complement strand
ACATCACCAATATAGTCGTATAAGGCTTTGTATATGCCGAGTATCTTGCCTGTCGTGCCTGCATTCTCAAGACCTACTCGTGCGTATATCTTTCCTTTATAAGGGAGGATTGCTTTTAATGCTTTTCCTATCCTGTCCTTACATACCAGTAATGCATCCTTGGTCGTATCCTTAGAAAGAATATCTAAATAATGATCAATTTGTTCTTTTTTTGATGATATCTTATCGAAAAAGCTCTGTTTTTCAATATCTAAATCTGTCACATTATCATCAACTTCGGATTCATTTTTATCAGATCCTTCGCCGTCAGGTTTATCATCTGGCTGATTTTCTGCAATACTTTGAGACTTTTTCTTTTTGTTCTTCAGTTTTTTAAGATCGATCTTTATTCCGAAAAAACGTATATAATAATCAAGTTTTTCGTTATATGAGACAATCAGGCAAAACAGATATAAAAGATAGCTGACACGCAAACGTATCAAAGGCTTATTTTCTTTATAAGACCCCTTGGCGCTATATCTTACGGGAACAAATAAGATTATAAGTAGCAATGAAAGAATCAAGCCGATTACGAAAAGAAGTATTATTCCGATTACCTTTAGTATAGTCAAAAAAATTGCGAGCATATTACTTCCTTAAACAAAATCCTTTTCGAGAAAGCTCTTCATGTCGGCAGTGCCCGTTTCTTTTATCGTTTCATCGAGTATGCTGAGTATCAACTGAGTTGCCTCATCATATGAAGAAGCAAGGCCAACTATCCTAATGTCGAATTTACGGTATAGTTTTTGCTTGAACATTGAATTATGTATTATATCAAGCTGATCATGCCCGTTATTAGAAAGTGAGATCAGATAAAGATCAAAACGACCACGACCCTGACGTATGTTTCGCTTTATCCTGTTTATCTTTTTCTCATCAATTTTCTCGCCTGTATACAGTCGTTCGGAATATGTAACCATACACTAATCTCTAATAGTACTTCTTGCTACCCCACAGTCCGCTCTTTTTAAGATCCTGATACTCGCAGTAGGCTTTATCGAGTATTTCTTTTTCATTTGCAAACTTGAGCAGATGATATGCCTCGTGATACTTATAATATCCGCTATCGCAGAAGAATTCTTCTTTTTGGGGCTTGCTGTAATAGCTTTCCCCCATCATAAGATACCAGTGAACGGTCTTATGTACCTCATCACCCGGTATATTAAAATCGTAATTACTTTTACCGATGTATTTTATGATATTAGCTTTTGCACCGCTCTCTTCTAAAACTTCGCGAAGAGCGGTATCTTCAAACTCTTCGCCTTCTTCTACAGTTCCCTTGGGTAATACCCATCCCTCATATTTGTTGTTAATATTCTTATAGAGAAGCAGGATCTTTCCTCGAAAGATGACTACTCCTCCGCAACTGGTTGCTTCAACCATACCTATTCCTTCATTCCAAAACTAACAATATGACAAAATACATTATAAAGCAAATGTCAATATTCGTCAAAATAACAGTCAAAGATACGCTTTGCGATCGGAACGGCATAATCACCGCCCGTACCGATGGATTCTATGATTATTGTTACACTAACCTGAGGGTCATCAACAGGTGCAAATCCTGTAAACCAGGCATGTGAATCAAGCTTTAAACTGTCAAACTCTGCTGAACCGGTCTTGCCGGCTACGGTATATGTCGCTCCTGTCATGCCAGCTTTGGCAGTGCCTTCTCGTACGACTGATTCCATCAGGTTTTTCATTGATGCAGCTTCGCTTTGAGTCATGATCTGTTTATATTCCTTTGACTCCCAGCGCTTGAGCTCATTGCCATTGCATGAAATGACTTTATCAAGTACTCTGGGTTCCATTACCACGCCTTCATTGGCAATCCCGTTTGTGATCATGTTTAGCAACAATGGTGTTATCTGTGCCTTGCCCTGACCTATCGAAATCTGTGCCATATCGTAATCAGGAGTTGAACTGTTTACGGTCATGTTGCTGACTGTATAGTTATAACCGATAGGCAGATTTGAATTAAACATCAGATCATCGAGCGTCTGACCAAATCTGTCACGATCAAGGCTCATACCTATATTTGCAAATGATGAGTTGCATGAATGTGCAAAGCTTGTAAGGAAATTCTGACTTCCGTGTACAGCACCATGAAAACAGTTTATCTTGATACCGTCGCCTTTGTATGAACCGCTGCAGTTATATCTGTAGTTCATGTATGTATCAGGATTTTCCTTAATGTATTCCAATGCGGTAATTATCTTGAATGTTGAACCTGGTGGGTAGATTCCCTGCGTTACTCTATTTATAAGAGTGCCAGATTCTTTATCGTTCATGAATTTATCCCATTCCGATGCAATCGTGTTGGGATTAAAATCAGGTTTGCTCACCATAGCGAGTATTTCACCTGTCTTAATGTCTGATACTATTATAGCCCCTTTATATATGCCCATTGATCGATATGCGACTTCCTGCAGATCATGATCAAATGTTGTATATACATCATTGCCCTTGTTTTTATCGCCGGATATGTCGTTCTCAACTTTTTGAGCTATAGTAGCGTCGGTATTGATGAGATAATAGTTTGTCATATTTTCAACGCCAGTACGTCCTTTGGTTGAAAAACCGATTGCATGAGCAAACAGATTCTCATACGGATAGAATCTGTATTCTTTTCCTGCGTCATTTTTTAAAGTCTGAGCAAGTATGTCGCCGTTTCTGTCATATATAGTTCCACGTGTGTTTTCCTTCTGAAG
>CADAPR010000104.1:0-5898 GCA_902789785.1 uncultured Lachnospiraceae bacterium | reverse complement strand
GAGAATGTAGAGAATACAATCCTTGTTTCCAACGGACGAACGCCACTTTTTCTTCTTCTGTTCTTGGTACCTTTTTTCTTTTCTAGTTCTTCCTTTTCAAGTTCATTTTGCAGATCTATATACTCCATGTAAGCGTATATATCATCTTCATCGTCATCTTCCAGATTATCGAGCCATTCATCGTAGTCATCACTTCTCTTTTTGTTTATTGCACCAAAAAGAATAAAGTACATCAGAATACTGGTAAGTACCGAGCTTCCGCCATAGCTTACCAATGGAAGTGTTACACCTGTTAAGGGGATGAATTTTATACCGCCTCCAACTGTTAAAAAGCATTGAACTATCATTATGGTTCCCAGTCCGATGCAGACCATGCGGTAGAACCTGTCACTTTCTTTCAATGAGTTTCTAAGAATGATACCGAACGAAAGCAGACAGATAAGAAGCATTCCGATTGAGAATATGATGCCCATCTCTTCACTTATAGCTGAAAAGATAAAATCTGATTCAACAGTGGGAATATCTCCGGGTGCTCCTTTTAAAAGCCCGGTACCAAAGAAGTTGCCGCAGCTGATCGCAAATAGTGACTGTGATATCTGATATCCCTGATTATCGATCTTGCTGAAGGGATCAAGATATGCCTGAACTCTGACTTGTACGTGTGGAAAGAATCTGTAAGCGACTACAGAAGCCAGGCATGCTGAGAGCAAGCCCAATAAGAGATACAGATAGTTTTTTGAGGCAATAAACAGCATTATAAGATATGCAAGAAAGAATATCAGTGCACTGCCTAAGTCCTTGGATAATACAAGGATGATAACATGCAGTGCAGCAAGGCATGCTCCCAGTGCATAATCAATAAGAGTCTTTGCTTTTGAAAGGGATGCGGCAACGAAGAAAACGAATACTATCTTAACGAATTCCGAAGGCTGTATCGTAATACCGCCAACAGTATATGAAAGCTTAGAACCGTTTATGATCTTTCCGAGCAGTAAAACTACACCCAGGGCTGTTATTCCCAGAGTTGCATATATAGCGGTCAGACTGCTGAGTTTTCTGAACTTGTTTATGATATACGGAACTGTCATTGCTATCGCAAGTGATACGATTACAATGAAGAACTGCTTTATTGCTCTGTTGGTATTTAATCTTGCCAGTATGATAAATCCTATATCTAGGAGCAATATCATATTATTGACTAATACCTGATCCGTCCTTGAATAAAGCAAAATGATCATGGCCATAAAGAAGAACAAGACAAGTATCACGATCACACCATACAATAGAAACTGATATTTGCCGCTTCTTAGGCACATAGTTGTAAATGCCAAAGCGTTGATAAAGAATATGTTGATCCTCTGTCTGATATATATGCCGCCGCAATCGTAAGGATTCTTCATCCTGAATATGTAAGCAATGCATTCAACGGCATAAATGAGTATCAGCAAGGCCATTATGTATTTTGATAATTCTGCAATATAAAAAAGCATCCCCTATAAAGCTCCCTTGGAAATATGAGCAGCTGTATATTCGTCTAATGGAAATGAGCCGCTTCTTTGTTCCGTTAAATAATATGACAAAATATTTGAGATTGTCTCGCGGTTCTCATCGCTAAAATCGAGTCTGAAATCATGAAAACCGGCTTTTAAAAGATCCAACATATATTTATGTAAGGACGTTGGTACACTGTTATATATTTCATTGTAACAGTGTATGCAATTATTATACACCAATGAATCTTTGTTTTTTCTGTCAATCAGCTTTAAGTTAAATTCGTGACCAGATACGTTGTGGCTGCAGTTACCGGTTGTCTTTCTTATACAATTTGCACTTACCATAAGCGGTGCTCTGCCATATATTACACATATAAGATCTCTGTCATTGAGTTCTTTTATCTCATGGATGCTAAGTTCAAATGGCACAGTCTGTTTATATGTATAATCCCTGTAAAAATCCAGCGAAGAGATGTTCCAGTTGTACAGACTGTTATCACATATGACATATAGAGGCGTAAAGCCTTCAACTGAAGCATTTATGCTAATGTATTGACTTTCAAGGTCATTTTTTAATGAGCATATATAACCGAGACTGTCGAGATTTTTTATCAATACACCATCAGCTTTGCCAAGTTTTAGAAAGTCTTTAAAACTATTAAGATATTCATCATCGCGCTTTCTGACAATACGTGGCATAGATATAAATACTTCGGTTTTAGAATCATAATGCAATGAGTCGATATCCTTGATATCAAGCTGCCCTATAAAGAACAGATCATATGGAATAAAAACTCTTTTAAGCTTAAAGCTTTTTAGTGCTTGCAGCTGATCAGATCTTAAGATGGATGCACTGTATTCAACTTCCATAGATCAATGCCTCCTTTAGTTTATCGAACGCCTGTCTTCTGAGCTCATTCAATGCTTTTATCGGCATAAAGCAGTTGTTGTCCATCTGTGCTTCAAGTCTGTCAAATTCAAAATAACTCTCCCCGGTCTTATTTAACTGACGCAATACTTCTTCCTCGTTAAGAGGCCTGTTTTGAGCCGGCTGTACTATATCTCCTTCAGCCGTAATAACCGTTTGACCACATTTTAAGATTATAGATGCATTCTCGCCCGGAACAAGGGTTACTACACCCATTATCCGTTTCTTTTCAACTGGTTTTACAAAACGATCATTTATTATCTTATTAATTCTTTCGTCAGATTCATTATAGGAAGGATTTAATGTTGTTATCATATCCTGGCTGTTATGCCTGAAATAATATCCTTCACTCAGTTCTGATCTTATATAAAGTCCTGATAAAGTATCTAGATCCTTTTCATCTATGTTAAGGATCTCATTTTCTAGATACATATCTATATACTTGCGATAAATACTAGTAACACCAGCGACGTACTGAGGACTTTTTAATCTGCCTTCTATCTTGAACGAATCAATACCAGCATCGATCAGTTTATCTATACATGTAAGAGTACACATATCTTTAAGGCTCAAAGGATACCGTATTTCATCTTTTTTTACATATTTTCCATTGTCGGAAACAGTATAATTAAGTCTGCATGGCTGAGCACATCTGCCTCTGTTTCCACTTCTTCCTCCTAAAAAAGAACTGAAAAGACATTGTCCTGAATAACAATAACACATAGCACCATGGATAAATGCTTCTATCTCAATGTCGACATCATTCTTTATCTGTTTTATTTCTTCAAGTGATAACTCACGAGCTGGAACGATCCTTTCAATACCTCTTTCTTTTAAAAGAGCTGAACCGTAACTTCCGGTTACTGTCATCTGGGTACTGGCATGTATGCTTAAACTAGGAAAATTAGCCTTAAGAAATTCTATCAGGCCCACATCCTGGATAATTACACCGTCAAGTCCATTATCATAAAGCGGACTAAGAAAAGACTCAAGCCTGTCCCATTCACGTTGTTTGATGAGCGTATTGAGAGTCAGATATATCTTCTTTGAGTGAAGATGTGCGATATCAAGAGCCTTTATCAGTTCTTCGGTTGTGAAATTGGTCGCTGATGCTCTGGCACCAAATTCCTTTCCTGCCAGATATATAGCATCCGCACCTGCGTTGACAGCAGCTGTAAAGCATTCAAACCTGCCTGCAGGAGCCAAGAGTTCTGGTCGTTTCATAAAAGTACCATTTAATAAAAAACGGAATCCCTATGAGATTCCGTTCAGGATCATCTATGCTTTAACTGAGTTTCAAGCTGAACAATTTTCTTGTCTTTAACTGAAATATCTTCTTTAGCACTCTTAAGAGATTTGTCCAGGTTTTCCATCTTCATCTGAGTTGTTACCAACTCGTGCTTTAAGTCATACACTTCCTTGTCTTTGGCTTCAAGTTCCTCTTGCATTGTAGCTATCTGATTCTTTGCTTTAAAATAGTCATCAGCAAGATTTATCTGCATCAAAACATTCTGCATATCCATTGGAGCTCTTCTGAATCCTTCCATTGCATTGTACTCATTGAGCTTGTTATTGATATATGATGCAACCTTTTGAAGATACTCTTCGCTTTCATAACCGCAAAGTGTATAAACCTTTCCGCCAATAATTACTTCTGCATCTGTTTTTACAGCCATAATATATACCCCTGTTAATACCCAAATTTAGATTTATTATAAAAAAATAAGTAAGGAAATGCAATAGTAAGAAATGTTTAGGGAGTAAGCCCGAGATGCTCATAAGCGCTTTCGGACACAACTCTACCGCGAGGTGTTCTGTTTATGAAGCCTTTGAGTACCAAAAACGGTTCATAAACATCTTCTATTGTATCTGCATCTTCACCTATCGATGCGGCAATGGCAGATATTCCGACAGGTTTTCCGCCATAGTTTTCTATCATGGTCTTAAGGATCAGCCTGTCAGTCTTATCAAGACCTTTTTCATCCACATCCATAAGATCTAATACTTCCTTAGCAATATCTCCTGTAATTACATTATCATACTTAACCTGAGCGTAGTCACGAACACGCTTTAAAAATCTGTTCGCTATCCTGGGAGTTCCACGACTTCGTTTAGCCATTTCTTCAGCACCAGACTGTTCGATCGTAACCCCGAGCTTTTTCGCAGAATTATTGATTATTTCAGAGAGTTCACTATCGGTATAGAATTCGAGTCTGTGAACAAGACCAAATCTGTCCCTGAGCGGAGCAGAAAGGCTTCCTGCTTTAGTAGTTGCACCTACCAGAGTAAAAGGTTCAAGATCGATACGAACGGATTTAGCAGTCTGTCCTTTACCAATCATTATGTCTATTGCGAAATCCTCCATTGCGGTATAAAGAACCTCTTCTACCTGTCTAGCAAGTCTGTGAATTTCATCAATGAAAAGAACGTCGCCTTTTTTTAGACCACTCAGTATTGCTGCCATATCTCCAGGCTTTTCGATCGCAGGACCACTTGTTACTTTTATATCTGTTCCAAGTTCATTTGCGATAATACAGGCAAGCGTTGTCTTACCCAGACCAGGAGGTCCGTAAAAGAGCACATGATCCAAAGCTTCGCTTCTGTCTTTGGCAGCTTTGATGCATATTTCAATGTTGGATTTTATATCCTTTTGTCCCACGTAGTCCTTAAGCAGCTGAGGTCTTAGTATGTTATCGCTTTTAATATCCTCTTCAATTACCGAGGTCTGTATAATTCTCTGATTCATAATCTATTCTTATATCTTTGTGAGTAATTGTTTTATAATATCTTCAATTTTGGAATCTTCTGTTATTTCAATCTCATTAAGTGCCTGTGTAGCCTTAAGATTAGTTACACCAAGGCTTATAAGTGCTTCGTATGCTTCCTGTCTTAGGTTAATTACTGTTTCATTGGTGACATCATCTTTAGATGAATATATTATATCCATAGGACTTACCTTGTCTTTTAGTTCAAGGATAATTCTACCGGCAGTTTTTGCCCCGACACCGGGCGCGGAGCTTAAAAGTTTTGCATCCTGCATGATGATTGCAGTTCGTATACTGTTTGCATCCATAGAACTGAGTATAGCCAGTCCCATTTTAGGACCGACACCGCTAACGGTTATCAACAGTTTAAAGAGTGAAAGGTCTTCTTTAGAACTGAATCCATATAGTATAAATGCATCTTCACGTACACAGGTATATGTATATACGGTAATGCTTGAACCTATCTTTGCGGATAAGAGCATATCTTTGGGGACATATATACGATATCCTATTGAGTTCACTTCGACGATAAGAGCATCTTCTTCTGTATCTGCAATAGTTCCTTTAAAGAATGCGTACATGTTTAATCTTCCTCTTTTGATTCCTCTTCTTCATATAATGGAAGAGTTATCAGATAACTGGTCTGAGTTTTCCCGGCATATCTTTCCAGAACTATGGTACCGCCGTGATATTCGACAATCTTACGGGCAAT
>CADAPR010000103.1 GCA_902789785.1 uncultured Lachnospiraceae bacterium | reverse complement strand
AATACCCTTTTTGTAACTGTTCCGGCTCCTAACGCAACGATTGACTGCTTCTCCTCCATGATGAGTATGTTATAGATGCCCTCTTTACCCTCTCTTGCATACCCTACATTCTCGAAATTCCCGCTCATGTTTTTCTGTCTGTATAAATAGTAGGGTTTTAGTCCCATGCTTTCACATATACATTGTGTCATATCCATGATATCATCACTGTTTTTTATGCATTCAATTCCATGATCTTCGATCCACTGACTAAGCTTTGATGCTCGCTTTATCGCTAAGGAATGCACTGTAACACTGTCAGGAGAAAGTTCTTTTACTTTTTGCATCGTGTATTCTATATCTTCATACTTTTCTCCTGGTAGCCCTACGATAAGATCCATGTTTATGTTGTCAAATCCGATATTTCTGGCAAGATTGTAAGCTTCATAAACCTGATCTACCGTATGTCTTCTACCGATAAGATCAAGAGTCTCCTGCTTAAATGTCTGCGGATTTACTGATATTCTCGTCACTCCTAGTTCTTTTAAAGTTGTTAGTTTTTCTTTGGTTATACTATCTGCTCTTCCAGCTTCTACAGTAAATTCCTTTGTTATGCTCATATCCAGTTTTTCTTTTAGATATGAGATCAGATCATTCAGTTCATCACTTGTTAGGGTCGTTGGAGTTCCTCCGCCTATATAAACACTGTCAAGTACTCTGTCGCTGAAGTTTTCGGAAACATAATCAATTTCCTTTTTTAGACAAGCAATGTATTTATCGATCTTTTTTTCAAATATACTTCTCGGAAATGATGTGAACGAACAGTAAAGACATGTAGTCGGGCAAAACGGTATGCCTAAATAAAGGCTGTATCCCCTGTCATAATGAATGTTTGACAGAATATCTATCTCTCTGTGAGCAATATCTATTGAAAGCTTTGCTTTACTGTCGGATGTAAGATATACATTCTTGTAGTGTTCAAAGACTTCGTCATCAGTTAATCCATGCTCTAAATTCGTAACAGCAATCTTAGTCGGTCTTATCCCAGTAAGTGTTCCCCAAGGAAGCTTTTTACCTGTATATTCACTAAGAGCAAGATACAGCGCTTTCTTTAAACAGCTCTTATACAAAGGACGATCATTTATGGATAAGCTTTCAGAATCCCTACAGATCATTTGCCTGTCATCTTCGTATATCCTAATACTGCTTTGATCTTCTTTATAATCAACAAAAATATGAAGCCCTTCATTGAAAGAGGGCTCCATTTTTTCTTCAGTAATTACCTTGACGTCCTCACCGGGATAAAATGCCTTCACAAGCGAGTGAACATCGTATATGAAATTATCATGTGAACATATTACTTTTATCATACCCAGAAAGGATTATACTCTCTCTCATGTCCTATAGTTGTACTTGCGCCGTGCCCCGGATAAACTACCGTTTCATCCGGCAGAGGGGCAAGCTTTTCTTTTATTGATCTTTTAAGTTCAGAAATACTTCCGGTAGGAAGATCCGTTCTTCCGATCGATTCTTCAAATAATGTATCACCGCTTATCAAAATCCCATCATCTTTAAAATAATAGCAGCAGCTTCCCTTTGTATGTCCCGGCGTAGCCAAAACCTTTATCTTAAATCCTAAAATATCGAGTTTGTCCCCATCTTTAAAAAAATCATTAGCTTTAACTGTACAAGCTCTTCCAGCCATTTCAGATGCATTAAGATCTGAACTCATAAGTACATCTTCTTCAGCATCAAGCGCAAAAACCTTTGCACCTGAAAGCTGTCTTAGTCTTGAACATCCCCATATGTGATCAAAGTGACCGTGTGTTAAAAGTATCGTATCAACTTCAAAACCCTTTTGTTTAAGAGCATTATATATATGCTCACCCTGATCGGCAGGATCAAAAAAAATCACCTTGCTTTGACCTTCATGATAAACAAAATAGCAGTTTGTTGCACAGACTCCAAGTGTAAGTCTTCCGATTTTAAGATCAGACATATATTTTCCTTTCAATCATGCGACCATCAGCCGGTCGATCTTTCAATATCTATAATTCCGTCTATGTTTCGAAGCTTGTCGGCTATACTCTTTAACTCATCTCTGCCTGATATCTCAAAACTCATGGTCATTGTCGCAACCCTGTTCTTGCCCATATGAGAATTAAGAGTTATTATCGTTATTCCTCTTTCGGTAAATACCCTTGATACATCTCCTAAAAGACCCGGTCTGTCATCAGCATATATCCTGATATCGGCAAGATATTTATCATTTAATTTATCACCGTCAGCCTGCCACTCCGCGTCTATGAGTCTGCTTCTGTCGGTTTCTGACAGGTTAAGGATATTAATACAATCATTTCTATGTATTGATATGCCTCTTCCTCTGGTTACAAAGCCAACGATCTCGTCACCGGGTACAGGAGAACAGCATTTTGAAAATCTGACTGCGACATCTTCTATTCCCTTAACTACGATACCGCTCTTGCTTCCGCTCGTATGAGGATGCTTCATTGCATGTTCGCCTACTGAAGCGATTATCTCTTCATCGGTAAGCTGTCTTGGATGATCCTTCTCATACAGCTCGACCATCTTATTGATGATCTGGCCTTCTTTGAGTCCGCCATGACCTACTGCAGCTAAAATTCCGTCCCAATCCCTAAAATTATACTTATCCATTATTGCCTGCATATAATCAGGATTTGTGACAATAGCTGTATCTATATTCTTGGCTTTGCAGAAAGACATCAAAAGCTCTTTGCCTTTAGTTATATTGTCTTCCTTAAGTTCCTGCTTAAACCACTGATTTATCTTGTTCTTAGCCTGTGCAGACTTTGCAATCTTTAACCAGTCTCTGCTAGGGCCTTTTGAATTCTGGGATGTTATTACTTCTATCCTGTCACCGTTTTTGATCTCATAATCTATGGTAACAAGTCTGCCATTTACTCTTGCTCCAACCATTCGGTTGCCAACGGCACTGTGTATGCTGTAAGCAAAATCTACAGGTGTACTGCCGGCAGGCAGATTCTTGACTTCTCCTGTTGGTGTGAAGCAATAAACATTATCAGAGAACAAATTAAGATCGGATTTTAATGAGTTCATGAACTCATTATTGTCCGACATATCTTTTTGCCATTCAAGGATACGCTTTAACCAGTCAAGTTTTTCTTCTTCACCCTGCTCCGGTCTTTTTCCGTCAGATGCTTCCTTGTATTTCCAATGCGCTGCGATTCCGTACTCGGCGGCTTTATGCATCTCAAATGTACGAATCTGGATCTCGAAGGGCTGTCCCTTTGAACCGATAAGAGTTGTATGCAGTGACTGATACATATTCTCTTTGGGCATTGCTATATAATCTTTGAATCTTCCGGGTATAGGTTTATATATCTCGTGTATTACACCAAGGCAAGCATAACAGTCTTTTACAGAATCAACAATGATACGCACTGCGAAAAGATCATATATCTGATCAAGAGTCTTGCCCTGATTCTTCATCTTTTTATATATAGAAAAGAAATGCTTTACTCTTCCATCAATCTTTGCTTCTATACCGGCAGCTTTAATATGCTCGCTTACTTCATCAACGATTTCCTGTATGTAGTTTTCTCTTTCGGATTTTTTTTCTGCGATCTGATTTGCAAGGTCATAATAGATCTCAGGCTGAAGATATTTTAAAGACAGATCATCAAGTTCAACCTTGATCTTAGAAATACCCAGTCTCATAGCTATGGGACTGTAAATATCAAGTGTTTCTCTTGCGATCCTTTGCTGTTTTTCAGGAGGCATATGCTTGAGAGTACGCATATTGTGAAGTCTATCGGCAAGTTTTATAAGGATTACTCTTATATCCTTTGCCATGGCAAGGAACATCTTTCTTAAGTTCTCTGCCTGCATTTCAAGCTTTATAGCAGAATAATCCAGATTAGCGTCATCCATCTGCATTTGTAGCTTTGTAACTCCATCAACGAGAAGAGCGACATCGTCACCGAACTCGGTTTTGATCTCATCGATCGTCATTACGGTATCTTCTACAACGTCATGTAAAAGACCGGCTACTATTGTTTCCTTATCAAGTTCAAGATCCGCAAGGATTATTGCAACATAAAGCGGATGAATGATATATGGTTCTCCAGACTTTCTTGTCTGGCCTTTATGAGCATCATTAGCAACATTATAAGCCTTTTCGATAAGAGTTATATCTCCGGAAGGATGATATTTTCGCACACGAGTAATAAGGTCGTTATAAAGCTGTTCCGGAGCTAAGAATTCATCCAGAGACTCTATTCGACCATCATCGATCACTACGCTGTTATGCACTTGTTCCTGAGTTTTCATCTCTTCCATGCTGTCACACTTCTTGTATATTATTTTCCTTCGTAGATAAGAGCGGAATCAACTCTATAGCCTTTGAGTTTTTCTCTTCCGTTAAGTCCGGCGAGCTCCATAAGACATAATACGCCGGCTACTTTGCCTCCAAGCTGTTCAACAAGCTTGATCATTGCTTCAACAGTACCGCCAGTAGCCATAAGATCGTCAACCAAAAGGACCTTTTGTCCGGGTTTTACAGCATCCTTATGCATCTCTATAGTAGCTGTTCCGTACTCAAGGCTATATGTTTCTTCAACTGTTTCACGTGGCAGTTTTCCCTTTTTCCTGATAAGTACAAGAGATTTGTTTAGATTGTATGCAATTGGTGCGCCAAAAATAAACCCTCTCGATTCAGCACCTGCTATTATATCGAAATCAAGATCTGTTATGAGCTTCTGCATCTCATCAATAGCAAGTTTAAATCCTTCTGGATCCTGACATACACTTGTAACATCTCTGAACATGATACCTGGTTCCGGGAAATCTGGTATTGTAACAACATAATCTTCAAGTTTTTTCATCATAATTACCTCGTGTTGAATATTCCTAATTATACTATTATGTTTTTAATCAATCAAGATATCATCTATGTCTGCTGATACTGACTCATATATAGCTTTTTATAGAAACCGCCCTGTTTTATCAATGACTCATGATTTCCCTGTTCAATTATATGACCATCTTTCATTACAAGTATGATATCGGCATTTTTGATGGTTGAAAGTCTATGAGCTACAACAAAACTCGTTCTGTTTTCCATAAGTTTGTTAAATGCTCTGCTTATTATTAATTCAGTACGGGTATCTATATTCGAAGTCGCCTCATCAAGTATCAGCATTGGAGGTTGCATCAGCATAACTCTCGCAATACACAAAAGCTGCTTCTGTCCTGCTGAAAGGCCATTTCCGTCTTCATCTAACACGGTATCATATCCTTTAGGAAGTCTCTTGATAAAACTGTGAGCCTGTACAGCTTTTGCTGCACTTATCGCTTCTTCTCTTGTTGCGTCTTTTTTACCAATGAGGATGTTATCAAGCACTGAAGCTTCTTTGATCCAAGTGTCCTGAAGAACCATACCAAATTTGTGTCTAAGTTCATGACGCCTCATATCTTTGATTTCTTTTCCGTCAATTATGATCTGTCCGTCAATAGTATCATAAAAGCGCATTAGAAGATTTATAATTGTAGTTTTACCGCATCCTGTTGGACCTACAATCGCAACGTTCTGTCCTGGCATAACTTCAAGATTAAGATTCTTAATCAGAGGATTATCCAAATTATACGCAAATTCGACGTTTTTAATTATCACATGTCCTTCAATGCCGGATACATCAACCGTATCTGCTTTATCTAATACTTTTGAATCCTTTTCTGTATTCTCATCGAGGAATGCAAAAATCCTATCAGCACAAGCTATAGCATTTTGCAGTTCTGTTATAACGCCGGTGATTTCATTAAAAGGCTTGGTATACTGATTTGCATAACAAAGAAGCGTTGAAAGCATGCCTACAGTAAGTGTTCCTGTCCATACAGAAAAGCCGCCCGATAATGCAACTACTGCATAAACAACAGCATTTACAAATCTTGTACATGGATTTGTAAGTGATGAATAAAAAACTGCTTTAAGAGAACA
>CADAPR010000102.1 GCA_902789785.1 uncultured Lachnospiraceae bacterium | reverse complement strand
CTTGTATGGGTAGGGATGTGTATTGTTGCGGATTCACTTGTAAAGAAAGCAGATAATACGGCCAAAAGCGCACAGTAAGGAGGCATATATGACATTACTTATAACGGTTTTTGCAGCTTTGTTTGTTACTTATAAATGGTATGTAAGAAAAGATGATACTCTGCAGCTTGGATCTTTGGCGCTCATGTTCTGGGGTGCATCCATCATGTGGTTTGTAGATGCAGTCTTTGAGTTTGCAGAACTTAAGGCTGAGTACTTTGCTCCTGCAGGAGCTGATATGCTAAACGATGCATTCCTTGGTCTTTGCGTAGTTGCCCTTGGTCTCATCATCTGGATCGTTCGCCTTTTGATAAGCGATCCGAAGGGAACTCTAAAGGCAGCTTTAAAAAAGCAGATGTAAATTGTTTGATCTATGCGGTTGCATTTATTGCGGCCGCATTTTTTTGTTGCTTTTTACTCGTACCCACAAATTTTGTGGGTAAATCGCCTTGTTTTCCCACAAATTTTGTGGTTTTAATAAGATCGAGGTGATGATGACATGCAAAAATCCCTGTCATTTGACAGGGATTTATCATATTCTCTATACTTTAACTTTTTTATTTAACAGATCATCAAGTGTTATGGAATCAAAGAAGTCATTTATCATCGTGTCAAGCTTTGTCCACATCGGGATAGTAAGACAGTCATCCTTCCTTTCACATGTGACCTCTTCGCATTCAAGGCAGGATACGGGAGCAAGATTGCCCTCTGTAAGCCTTATGATCTCACCTACGACATATTCATCGGGTCTTCTCGTGAGTCTGTATCCGCCGCCTTTTCCGTGAACACCCTCAACGAGTTTTTCCTTTACCAAAAGGGGAAGTATCTTTTCCAGGTATTTTAAGGATATGTCCTGTCTGGCAGCAACTTCCTTCATCGGAATATATTCACTTTCATCCTTGTGCTGGGCAAGATCTAGCATCACTCTTAGTGCATATCTGCCTCTGGTAGAAATCATCATATCAGTTCACCGTTTGTTTAATCCGCAAATAAAGGTGTTGAAAGATATCTGTCACCTGTATCGGGAAGTAGTACAACTATCTTCTTTCCTTTGTTCTCAGGTCTCTTTGCAAGCTGAATGGCTGCAAACGTTGCTGCGCCCGAAGATATTCCGACAAGCACGCCTTCGCTTACTCCGATCTTCTTTCCTGTTGCAAATGCATCCTCGTTTGATACGGGGATGATCTCATCATATACTTCTGTATTAAGTACATCGGGTACAAAGCCTGCACCTATTCCCTGGATCTTGTGAGGTCCTGCTACGCCTGTTGAGAGTACTGCAGAGCTCTCGGGCTCGACAGCCACTACCTTTATATCGCTCTTCTTTGACTTGAGATATTCGCCTACGCCTGTTATAGTGCCGCCTGTTCCGACACCTGCTACAAAGAAATCGATATCGCCGTCTGTATCGGCCCAGATCTCGGGACCTGTTGCCTCTCTGTGAGCCTTGGGGTTTGAAGGATTTGTAAACTGAGAAGGTATGAAGCTGTTGGGATTGGCCGCTGCAAGCTCTTCTGCCTTTGCGATAGCACCCTTCATGCCCTTTGCGCCTTCTGAGAGTACAAGCTCTGCTCCGTATGCCTTCATCAGCTGACGTCTTTCAACGGACATCGTCTCAGGCATTACTATTATTATCTTATAGCCTCTTGCTGCGGCAACGGCTGCAAGGCCTATGCCTGTATTTCCGCTTGTGGGCTCGATTATGACTGTATCCTTGTTGATAAGACCTGCTGCCTCTGCATCATCTATCATTGTCTTTGCGATCCTGTCCTTAACGCTTCCGGCAGGATTGAAGTACTCGAGCTTTGCATATATCTTTGCTTCAAGGTTCTCGCTCTTTTCAATGTGTGTTAACTCAAGTAAAGGTGTGTTTCCGATAAGCTGATCGGCAGCCGTATAAATCTTTGCCATTTTTATTTCCTCTCTTTTCTTAATTATTATACACCATTTCGGTGGGTAATAAAACTGCTTCAAATCCCTGCTTAAGATCTTCGATTATATCATCGATATGCTCTGTTCCGATCGAGAGTCTTACAGTGTTTGGCTTGATGCCTGCTTCCAAAAGCTCCTCATCGGAAAGCTGTGAATGAGTTGTTGATGCAGGATGGATCACAAGGCTCTTTACATCGGCAACGTTTGCAAGGAGTGAGAAGAGCTTAAGGCTCTCCGTAAACTTCTTTGCCGTGTCTGCATTGCCCTTTATCTCGAATGTAAAGATAGAGCCCGCATCATCGGGGAAGTACTTGTCATAGAGCTCCTTCTGCTTTCCGCCGTCAACGAGCGGGTGGTTGACCTTTTCAACCTGAGGGTGGTTCTTAAGGAATTCTATAACCTTTAATGCATTGTCCACATGTCTTTCAACACGAAGAGAGAGTGTCTCAAGTCCCTGAAGAAGAAGGAATGAGTTAAAAGGTGATATCGTTGCACCCTGATCTCTCATGAGTGTTGTTCTTATCTTTAGGATGTAGGCGAGATTGCCGCAAGCTTGTGTAAATACCACACCGTGGTAAGAAGGATTGGGCTTTGAAAGGCCAGGGAACTTGTCATTTGCTGCCCAGTCAAACTTTCCGCTGTCTACGATGACACCGCCCATAACCGTTCCGTGTCCGCCGATAAACTTTGTAGCCGAATGAACAACTATGTCAACACCGTGCTCGATGGGACGAAGCTTATAGGGTGTTGCAAATGTGTTGTCTACGATGACCGGTATCCCGTGGCTGTGAGCGATCTTTGATATAGCTTCAAGATCGACTATGTCCGAATTGGGATTTCCGAGTGTCTCGGCATACAAAAGCTTTGTATTCTCCTTTATAGCATCTTCAAAATTCTGAGGCTCTGAAGGGTCTACGAAGGTTACGTCTATTCCCTGATCCTTTAATGTATGGGCCAAAAGATTGTATGTTCCTCCGTAAAGGTTCTTTGATGCTACCACATGGCTTCCAACGGGAGCGATGTTCTGTATCGCATATGTTATCGCTGCGCTTCCTGAAGCTGTTGCAAGAGCTGCTGCTCCGCCTTCAAGCGCTGCTATCCTCTTTTCAAATACATCGGAAGTGGGATTCATCAGTCTTGTGTAGATGTTTCCTCCCTCGGAAAGTCCGAATCTTCCTGCGGCCTGTGCCGAATCCTTGAATACATAACTTGTTGTGGCATATATCGGAACTGCTCTCGCATCCG
The DNA here is from genome assembly GCA_902789785.1 of uncultured Lachnospiraceae bacterium. Lineage (GTDB taxonomy): Bacteria > Bacillota > Clostridia > Lachnospirales > Lachnospiraceae > Colinaster. The sequence continues at coordinate 2,839 of CADAPR010000102.1, read as the reverse complement.
TTGTGGGATCAGCCGTTTCCTGCCCTACATGTACCTGTAATGTTTCAAACTTATAACCTGCCATTTTCTTATCCTCCATAGATTGATTTCTGATCTGTTTTACCCACTTTGCCGGTCGGTAATTAGAAGATATCATTATTTACCCCCTAGGTCAAGGGGTTGAACGATAGGAAAAAATAATCGGTGGTGATAACTTTTTATTATCGCCACCGATCCTGTCATTAACTTATCTGTATATGATGTCGTCTCTGCTGGGTCCGTTGCTGACCATCGTGATCTTGAATCCTATATGGTCTTCAACAAACTCGATATACTTTCTGCAGTTTTCGGGAAGATCCTCGTACTTCTTTATTCCCCTTATATCGCATTTCCATCCGGGAAGCTTTTCTATAACGGGCTTAGCCTTTTCAAGCTTGTATGTTACGGGGAAGTCTGTTGTTATCTCTCCGTCTATGTCATAGGCCGTGCATACCGGGATCTCGTCAAGATATCCGAGTACGTCAAGGACTGTGAATGCGACATCCGTCGTACCCTGCAGTCTGCATCCGTACTTGCTTGCTACGCAGTCAAACCATCCCATTCTTCTGGGACGTCCTGTGGTCGCGCCGTACTCTCCGCCGTCTCCGCCTCTTCTTCTGAGTTCGTCAGCTTCGTCTCCGAAGATCTCTGAAACAAATGCTCCGGCGCCTACCGCTGATGAGTATGCCTTGCAGACGGTTATGACCTGCTTTATCTCGTAAGGAGGTATTCCTGCGCCGATGGCTCCGTATGCTGCAAGAGTCGATGAAGATGTTACCATAGGATATATTCCGTGGTCGGGATCCTTTAGAGTACCGAGCTGACCCTCCAAAAGGATAGTCTTTCCTGCCTTGTTTGCTTCATAAAGGAAAGTTGATACATCGCCGACGTAAGGAGCTACCATGTCTCTGTATGTATGAAGGGTATCTAAAAGCTCTTTTTCATCAATGAGAGGCTTGTGATAAAGATGCTCCAAAAGCACATTCTTCATCGCCGTGACTTTGGCAACCTTTTCCCTAAGTGTATCTTCGTCAAAGAGTTCGCTTACCTGAAAGCCTATCTTTGCATATTTATCTGAATAAAAAGGTGCTATTCCGGATTTTGTCGAGCCGTAGCTCTTTCCTGCGAGTCTCTCCTCCTCGTATGCATCAAGAAGGATATGATAGGGCATAACGATCTGAGCCCTGTCGCTTATAAGGATCTTTGGCATCGGAACGTTTCTGTCCGTAAGGTTTTTGATCTCGTCAAAGAGTATCGGTATATTTAGAGCTACACCGTTGCCTATAACGCTTGTGATGTGATCGTAGAACACTCCCGAAGGCAGTGTGTGCAATGCGAACTTTCCGTATTTGTTTACGATCGTATGTCCGGCATTTGCTCCGCCCTGGAATCTTACCACTATGTCGGCCTCCTGAGCCAACATATCGGTTATCTTTCCCTTTCCTTCGTCACCCCAGTTTGCACCTACTACTGCTTTTATCATCTTTCTTCCTCCATATTTACATATGTATCCTTAAACATTTTACACATTTTGCGCAAAATTAAAAGATTTTTTTAATCTCCCAAAAGTAAAATGCGCTTATCCGATCATGATTATCATCTGCGCCGATTCTACCATAGTCCTGCCGGTATCCATGCTGGTCTTCTGTATATATCTGAAGGCCTCGGGCTCGCTCATGGCATTTCTCTCCATCAAAAGCCTCTTTGCATCCTCTATGACCTGATTCTGGCTCCTGCTTCGCTTTATCGGTATGTTGCCTTTCTTTCTTATCCTTCTTACAAAGACGGAAGTTATCATATCTATGGTAGATAATAGCTCGCTTGTCTTAAAAGGCATCATCAGCTTGATGATGTTGTCGGCATATGTATCCAGTTCGGGATCCCTGGTCAATACTATCATCCCGAAGTATTCGGGAAGGTATCCCGCAAGTTCCATATAGCTCATGTCCTTTAGCTGCCTTGTACAGATAACGACGCCGTAGTCTCTGTCATGGCTTATCCTTAGGATATCGGCGCCGGTCACACAGACTTCGGTATCAAGCAGCTGGCCTCTTTCTGACAGTGAACGTGCTATATGGTACGCATCCTCACTCTTGGGCATGGCGATAAGTACGCTGCCCATATGAGTATCCTCCTACATCCTGTCAAGATAGGTCGCAAGCTCCCATTCAGAGACCTGGAGCATGTAGTCTTCGCATTCCCTGAGCTTTAGCTGTACATATATATCGGAAAATTCCTTTCCGAGAGCATCTATCAAAACGTCATCTTTTCTCATGCATGTAACGGCATCCATCAGGCTTGAGGGAAGCTTCTTTGAAACAAGCTCGTTTTCCTTGTCGGGGATGAGCTGTTTTTCTATTCCGTCAAGACCTGCTGCTATGCATAAGGCAATGGCAAGGTACGGATTTGCGCTCGTATCGGGGAATCGCAGTTCTATCTTTGTTTCATCCGCATTTCTGTGATGACGGATGAGGGCCTTTTCTCCTCTGCATGACCAGTTTATATGACCGGGCGCATTGAATCCCGCAAGTATCCTCTTGTATGAGTTGACTGTCGGGTTGGTAACGGCGCACATTCCCTGTGCGTGAGCCATGATGCCGCCTATAAAGTGCTTTGCATCATCGCTTATTGTATTGTTAACATCATCAAATATGTTTACGTTATCCTTATAGATCGAGAAGTTAAGATGCATTCCGCTTCCGGCTACATCTGTCCTTGGCTTTGGCATGAATGTTGCGTAAAGGCCGAATCTCTTTGCGATCGATCTTACCGCGAACTTGAATGTCATGACATCATCGGCAGTCTTTAAGCTCTCTGCCTG
>CADAPR010000101.1 GCA_902789785.1 uncultured Lachnospiraceae bacterium | reverse complement strand
AGATAAATGAGCGTTACGGCACGACCATGCTGATAGTAACACATAATAATTCAATAAAGAACATGGTCCACAAGGTCATATTTTTAAAGGATGGTCTTGTAAAGACAGAATACATGAATGAAAAAAGAATACCTGCGGCTGATCTGGAGGATCTGTAATGAAAAAGGTACTAATAAAAAGATTTCCAAGAGAGATCAGAGCAAACCTGTTTAGATACCTGTCGCTGTTTTTCATGATCGCCCTATGCATGTATATAGTGATAGCCTTGGTCGATGCAGCCGAGATCGTTATCAGGGGAACAGATCTAAATCAGAAAAACAGTAATCTGGAAGACGGGCAGGTAACGCTGTTTACGCCTCTTTTGGATGATCAGATAGAAGAGATAGAAAAAGCCGGTGTTACGATCGAACCTCATATAAGCTATGACATAAACATGGAGGACGGATCTGTACTCAGGATATTTAAAAACAGACAAAAGGTAGATCTTATAGTCCTTGATAAGTACGGAGTGAACAATAAAAATGAAAGCTATGGAACTGATCCTCACCTTGCACAGTCTTCAAACGAGATAGTACTGGAGAAAAGATACGCTGAAGAACATGATTTATCTGTGGGAGATCACATCCGTATAGGAAAGGAAGACTATCTGATAACAGGCATTGGCAGTACTGTTGATTACGATGCTCCCTACAAAAAGCTTTCCGATACAGCTGTGGACAGCAAGACATTCGGTGTGGCTTTTGTGACAAGTGATGAATATGACAGGATCAAGAACTTAAATGATGTAGGAACTGAGGAACTCACCTATGCATTTGTTTTAAATGATGTCATGACCGGTGATGATCTAAAACAGATGATCAAGGATTTTGAATTCGATTATAAATGCGTCAAGGATGAGTATTATCAGGAGATGCTTAGTGATACTTACGGTAAAAGGGATGAGATCACGGACGGGATAAACGATCTTGTAGACGGTGTGGATGAGCTTTATGACGGCGCAGATGAGTTAAAGGACGGAACGAAAGAATTTAAAGACGGCATACAAGAGCTCTATGACGGCAGCAGTGAGTTATGCGACGGAACAAAAGAGTTAAAAGACGGTGCAGGTGAACTGAAAGACGGTGCAGCAGAACTAAAAGACGGTTCGAGGGAGCTTAATGACGGCTCAAACGATATGAAGGACGGAGCGCATGCACTCTGGAACGGACTTGCCGAACTTAAGGGAGGAGCAAATGAACTGGATGATGCTCTTCACGAGCTTGAAAAAAACAACGGTGCAATAACAGGAGGAGCACAGGAGATCTTTGACGGATTTTTGAGCATGGCTCAGGACAGCATCAATGCTCAGATAACTGTCATGGGTGCGCCGGCTGTAAGTCTGACAAAAGAAAACTACAAAGAAGTGCTAGATAGTGTTTCAGCTATGATCAGTTCAGTGGGCGGTGATACTTCTGAGATAGCAAAACTAAAAAGAAGCCTTGACGGGATAGCTCAGTATGTTGACGGGACCAAAGCCTACACTGATGCTCTCGGAGAGATCTCAAGCGGAGCATCCAAACTCAATGCGGGAGCGATGGAAGCAGTAAACGGAGCCTATGCACTTGAAACGGGGGCAGGAAAGCTTAACGAAGGAACGACTAAGTTATCAGATGGAATTGATGAATTATATGATGGAAGCGATGAACTTTATGACGGAACAGATGAGCTTAATGATGGTGCAAAAGAGCTTAATGACGGTGTAAAGGAAGCTTATGATGCCAGTGTAGATCTTGATGACGGTGCACAGGAATTATTTGACGGAGTAAAGGAATTAAAAGACGGAGTAGACGATCTTAAGAAGCAGTCAGATGATATGATGGATGAGATTTTTTCCGAATCACCTGACAACATCATGGAATTCATGCTTAAAGAGGATAACCTGAGGATCGGGGGAGCAGCAGGAGATATAGAGATCAACAAGACCATAGGAATGGTTGCGGGAATAATAGTTATCGTTCTTTTTACATATGTTCTGTCTGTGTTTGTAATACATCAGATACAGAATGAGAGCAGCGTCATAGGAACACTTTATGCTCTCGGTGTGAAAAAGAAGGATCTTATGGCTCATTATATAACGATACCGACAGTTTTATCTTTTCTGGGAGGAATGACAGGAGCTCTGATAGGACTGAGCGGATTGGGAAGCAGCTGGCAGATGTCTGATTCATATGAATACTATTCTCTTCCCTGGTTTGAAAGAGTTGTACCGCCGTATCTTTTGATCTATGCGGTTGTTATGCCGCCACTCGTATCTATGATCGTTAACTATCTTGTCATAAACAAGAGTCTGTCAAGAACAGCTCTTTCGCTTATCAAAAACGAGCAGAAGGTAAATAAGAGCAAAGATATAAGACTGGGTGATATGCCGTTTATGCGCAAGTTCAAGATCAGACAGATGCTAAGAGAAAGAAGAACGGCTTTTACCATAGTTGCAGGCATGCTGATAGCACTTTTGATCTTCATGATGGGCATGGACTGCTATGTTCTGTGTGAGAGCGTCGGAAGTCTTTCAAGCAAAGATACAAGATACGAATACATGTATACATACAAGTATCCGACAAAAGAGATGGTTGCCGGCGGAGAGGCATGTTTTGTCAAGACTTTAAAGAAGGAATTATACGGATATACTCTCGATGTTACCGTAATGGGAATAGATGATGATAATCCTTATATAGATGTCAAACCCGTAAAGGGCAAGAACAAGATCGTCGCATCGGATGCGGCAGCGGCAAGATACGGTCTAAAGACCGGTGACAAACTGGTGCTCTGTGATAATGCCAATGATATAGACTATGCATTTACTGTAGCTGACATTGTACCGTATTCCGTAGGGATCACAGTCTTTATGGATATAGACAGCATGAGAGAGCTGTTTGGAGAAGATGACGATTACTACAATGTGGTAATGGCTGATCATGAGCTTGATATAGAATCGGGCAGATTGTATTCGACAACGACAAAAACCGATATCGACAGATCATCAGGTATATTTTCAGATCTCATGAGACCCATGGTTACTATGCTGCTTTCAATGTCTGTTGTCATTTTCTGCATAGTAATGTATCTTATGACCTCGGTCATGATCGACAGAGCAGGGTTTGGAATATCGCTACTTAAGATCTTTGGATTCAATCCAAAGGAAGTAAAAAAGCTTTACCTTGACGGGAATAGGTTAGTGGTGATAATCGGAGCGATCATAAGCATTCCCATTGCAAAGATAGCTATGGATACCATATTTCCGATATTTATCGCAAATGTGGCATGTTCAATACATCTTGAATATCGCTGGTATCATTATGTGATGCTCTTTGCAGGAATAATAATCTGCTACGATCTTATCAGTATGATCCTTACTAGAAAGCTTGGAAAGATCAGTCCTGCGGAAGTTCTAAAAAACAGAGAATAAACTGTTGACAATGTTTAGAGAACAGTGTACACTAACGAAAGTGAACACTGTTCTCTTTTTGTTATAAGTCAATGGAGTCATATAAATGCCCAGAAATAAAAACGACAGTCATGAAAAGATAATGAAAGCAGCAATGGAGGAATTCCTCGAATACGGATTTATGGATGCTTCAATGAGAAGGATAGCGGGCAAGGTCGATATGACCGTATCTGCGCTGTATAAGCATTTTCCGTCAAAAGAAGATATGTTTTCCGCGCTCGTTGAACCTGTATGTTCTGAGTTCAGAACCCTGTATGAGATAAATGAAACAGAACAGTTTGAAATGATCGAAAATACGGAACTTGACAAGCTGTGGGATGACGGCAGGGACTCTCAGATAACCATTGATTTTATATATGATCATCTTGATGAGTTTAAGCTTATCGTGTGCAGATCAAAGGGTACAAGGTATGAAAGCTTTGTACACGATATAGCCGTTATGGAAGAGAATACAACGCTCAGGTATACCCAAATTCTTGAAAAGAAGGGATTGAAACAAAAACCGATAGATAAGAGAGAACTTCATCTTCTCATCACGGTAAATGTTGAGGCTGTCTTTCAGGCTGTTGTACATGATTTTACGCGTGATCAGGCTATGCATTATGCTAAGACACTGGATGAGTTTTTTGCACAGGGATGGAAAAAGTATTTTGGGCTGATCTGAATATTTCAAAACAGTGACCTCTGAAAAGAGGTTTACTTTTAAATCACGAGTTAGAATTAACTAATAAAAATTATATAAATCTAATCTAAGGGAGGTCGTATATGGGTAATACGAAACAAAAATCAATACTGCATTATGTTTTTAAATATGCAGGAACTTATAAAGTACGTTACTTTATAAGCATTGCGTTTGCTCTTATGGGAGTATGCTTTTCCATGATACCTTTCATGCTGATGGGCAAACTGGTAGAAAATCTTGTTAAGGGCAACAGGGATTTTCAATACTATAAAAGCCTTGCGATAAAGATTGTAAGAAATGCTGATAAGATATTCGTTGTTGATAAAGGAAAGATAGTCCAGACAGGCACTCACGATCAGCTCATGCAAAAAGAAGGTATATACAAAAACTTTATATCGGCCAGAAAACAGGCGGTAAGCTGGAAACTGGCATAATGAAATAAAATAGTTTTAAAAATCCTTAGGATAATTTATAATTGATAATGGTAGACAAAAACTGACATAGGATGGGGACTGACCATGAATCACAACGAATCGATTGAAGATTATCTGGAAACTATTCTTATACTGAGCAAACAGAAGCCTGTTGTAAGAAGCGTAGATATAGCAAACGAGATGGGATTTAAAAAACCAAGTATAAGTGTTGCGGTCAAGAACATGAAAGCAAAGGGCTATATCGTTGTTTCTGATGAGGGCTATATAACCTTTACGGAATCAGGACGTAAACTGGCAGAAACAGTCTATGAAAGACACGAGTTCTTTACCGAATGGCTCATCGGGTTAGGAGTTGACAAGGAAACAGCTTCTAAAGATGCATGTAACATAGAACATGTCATAAGCGATAAGACTTTTAGAGCCATAAGAGATTCTGTCAAATAAGAAAAACAATATGCTCCGCAAAAGCGGGGCATATATTATGAATATGAGTTAGATATAACTAACTAAAGAAGTAAAAAAATACTTGAAAAGAATTTTTAATTCGATTAGCCTTGTTTTAGGACGTCCAAATCTTATATCAAACAAGAGGAGGAATAACATTGAACAGGGAACAATTACATGAATTTATTGCGCAAAGCACGCGAAATGAAAGCAATATCTGTCAGATAACAGCACTCAGGGATGGAAAGACAGTATATGAGGACTGCTGGCATGGATACAGTACTGAAGACGCAGTACATGTTGCGAGCGTGACCAAAAGCGTAATGTCGTTGCTTACAGGTATCGCGATAGATAAGGGACTTATAAAGAGCATTGATGACAAGGTGCTTGACTATTTTCCCGAGTATCAGGTAAAGCGGGGAGAGAAAACGATCTATGATGTGACGATCAGGCATCTTCTGACGATGAGGGCTCCATACAAGTGCAAGGGAGATCCATGGTCGAAGGTTTGCGCAAGTGAAGACTGGGTAAAGACTTCTCTTGATTTCCTCGGAGGAAGAAAAGGATTAACAGACGAGTTTCAGTACTCAACGGTCTGCATCCATATTTTGAGCGGCATCCTTTATAAGGCCAGCGGGATGATAACCGTTGATTTTGCAAACAAGTATTTATTTGAGCCGCTGGGAATAAGACAGCATGAAAACTATTATGCCAAGTCAGCAGAGGAGCATAAAGCTTTTACTATAGAAAAGACACCGAAAGATCATGTATGGTTTGCGGATAGAGACGGACTTGGAACTCCGGGCTATGGGCTTTGCATGAGCGCAAAAGACATGGCAAAGATCGGACAGATGTGTCTTGATAACGGAAATTACAAAGTTGAGGGCAGGATGTTTCGGGGCATGCAGTACGGCTATTTATGGTGGATCATTCATCCAAAGAGCAATGTATATGCAGCTATTGGCAACAGCGGAAATGTTATCTATATCAATCCCAAAGAAAATACGGTTATCGCCCTGACAGCATATTTTAAGCCTACTGTATTTGACAGGATCGATTTCATTGAAGATAAGATACTTCCCATGTTAGCTTAGAAAAAAGAGAAAGAGATCATTATGAAGCATATAATAACAGTTCAGCATACACAGTCAGTTCATCACACAAACAACATGGTGGGTTCATGGACAGACTGGGACCTGACGGAGCTGGGAAAGGTTCAGGCGGATCGTATCGGAAAGAAACTTTGCGATGAATTGGCAAATAAAGCTGTTGTCATTTATTCTTCAGATCTTAAACGGGCAAGACAGACTGCGCAAGAGATAGCGAAATATCTGAAAGTAGAGCCGATATTTAAGAAGGAACTCAGAGAGCGAAATCTGGGAAAGTGCTGCGGAAGATCCGTGCAGTGGCTTCGTGAGAATATTGAATGTGAAGTAAAGACGGTCGATGACAGACCGTTTTCAGATGCAGAGAGCAGGAGAGATGCATGGAATCGTCTTTATCCGTTCTTTGAAGAAGTGATGGCAAGTGAAGAAGAAAACATCATAATCGTTTCTCACGGAGACCTTTTGAGTATCTGGAATGCGATGTATATTGGACTTAGTGTCGAATCCTACTATCAGGTAGATATCCACGGACCTGCAGGAGGGGTATCTCATATGATAGTTGGTGATGATGGGAAGCATCGCATAAAGTATATCAGTGACATGTCATACATAAGCGGGTAGGAAAAATATGCAGTTAGCATTTGAGATGGAATATTTGCATCCCACATATGAAAGAACAAAGATCGAT
>CADAPR010000100.1:1397-9973 GCA_902789785.1 uncultured Lachnospiraceae bacterium | reverse complement strand
CTTGCCGCTCAGTCAAAATGGAGAGACATCTCCGAAGTAAGCTTTGAAGAGGGAGACAGATATCTTTTGGCAAATCTGATCTATTGCGAGGCGGGAAACCAGCCTTATGAAGGTCAGGTTGCCGTAGGTGCGGTAGTGATAAACCGCGTTCTTTCATCTGTATATCCCGATACGGTCGTAGGAGTCATATATCAGAACAAGCAGTTTTCTCCTGTCGGAAGCGGAAGGCTTGCTCTGGCGCTTGCTGAAAACCGGGCAACCGATGCCTGCTACAGTGCTGCCGATGCAGCGATGAGCGGACAGACAAACGTAGGTACCTGCGTATATTTCAGAACTCCTATCGAGGGTCTTAGCGGCATTCAGATAGGCGGACATATATTCTATTAAAATATAAAGGGGAAAAAATACAAGGGAAAAGGTCGCCCATTGCTGAACGACCTATAAAGGGGGAGTATATTTTCTTGTTACGTCACTTCGACGTTCACAATTCGGAAATAAAAGATGTATTTCTTAAATCACCTTGCAAGTGTATATTATCAGATGATGTGTAACAATTCTGTAACAGAAAAAAAGAAACGGGATCACCGTTTCTTTTTTGCATGTAAATATCTAGATATGTTCTTCCAATCTGTCTGTCAGCAAGGAGAAGTTTCCGTCCTGAATGAGCTTTATCAGAGCTCCTAGCTGCTTGACGGATATGAAGAACTGCTGATCGTTTATCAATAGCTTTTCCTTTGCTTCACACAGCTCGTCTATGTCTATGACGTTCATCTTTCCGTCAGGCTTTACTATCACATCTGCCAGAAGATCGACAACTGTGAGCGTGTTTTGCGCTCTGTCCCACAGGTAGGTGACGATATCGCAGTAGAAGTAGACAAGAGAATCATCCTCGGCCAAAAACTTGCTCACCTTGTAGCCTTCCTTTAGAAAATAGCACGAATAGCCGTGGTGAAAATCCTTTCTGGGCTTTAAGGTGTTCCACTTTGTAACGATGATCTCATCGTCCATATAAAGGATGATATCGTCCTTTAGAGGTATGCATTCCTGAGGTATGAGACGCTTGCGATAAAGTACAGGATAATCCATATCAAGACCCTCCCCTGTCCCTTAAATATTACTAAAAAAGGCGCTTTCAGTCAACCTGGATGAAATCTCAAAAAAGGCCCACAATTCCTTTACACTAAATGCTAATTAATGTATAATATATCTAATTGTGTGAAGGTTTGCGGGTGTGGATAAACGTAATAATTTCAAGATATTAACTTTTGTTACACAGTTTGCGGTAAATATGTTAGTACCGATATGCATGTGCTCGTTTGTCGGTTATTACATCGACAGATACTTCGGTACTCAGTTCTGGTTTGTTGCGCTGTTTTTTATCGGAGCGATCGCCGGAGGCCGCAATATCTACATACTTGCTCGCAAGACTTACGGCAAAGATGACACTTTAAAAGAGCTTCTGATCGGTATACTGGTCTTTGGCGTGCTTGCTCAGTTGGGAGGCATGTTCTTTGTAAAGAGCATGTCTGCTTATTCGATAGGGCTTTGGATAGGAGTTTTGCTCGCGCTTGCTTGTGCTTATCACATGTGGTGGAGCTTAAATAAAAACCTGACATTGAATGCCGATAACGAGGGCGCGGCAAGGACGTTTGCGATAAAGCAGAACATTATAAGATATGCGGTGATACTGATCGTTTTTGCTCTTGTATGCCTTAGCGACTTTGCATATCCGCTATCTGCTTTTTTAGGGATAATGAGTCTGAAGGCGGGTGCTTACCTGCAGCCGTTTGTAAGCAGATTTTTACATAAGAATTCTAAATGATATAAGGAGGTGAACATATGGACATGGGAATACTGTTGTCTGCCGATAACGAAGTCGACTTTATGATACACGGCATTTTTTCATACAGCTTCTTCGGTCATCAGGTATGGATAACGACCACTCATGTATGTTGCCTTATAGTGCTTCTTTCACTTATGCTGTTCGGCTTCCTTGCGGGGCGCAAGATGAAGCATGCCGATGAGGTGCCTGAGGGATTTCAGAATTTCATTGAGCTGATAGTAGAGCTCCTCGACGGCATGGTAGACGGTACTATGGGCAAGAACGGTGCTAATTTCAGAAATTACATCGGCACCATATTCATATTCATCCTGGTGAGCAATCTGTCGGGACTTTTGGGACTGCGTCCGCCGACTGCCGACTACGGAACCACTCTTCCGCTCGGACTGATGACATTCACGCTTATCTTTTTCAATAAGCTCAAGTATCAGAAGGTGTCGGGCTTTATAAAGGGACTGTGTGATCCGTGGATATTCTGGGCGCCAATCAATGTTATCGGTGATATAGCGGTACCGATCTCGATCTCGCTTCGTCTGTTTGCCAACATTCTTTCGGGAAATGATGGCTCTGATCTACGGACTGCTAAGCAAGATAGCGATCATATGGCCGGCAGCTTTGCATGTATATTTCGATATGTTCTCCGGAGCCATACAGACATACGTTTTCTGTATGCTGACCATGACATACATTTCGGATGCCATGACTACGGAATAGTTTTGGATTTGTGAATAATACAACTTCAACATATATTTTAGGAGGAAAAAAGTAATGGATTTTAACACAAACTTTATCTTAGGTTGTTCAGCGATCGGTGCAGGTCTTGCTGTTATAGCAGGTATCGGACCTGGTGTAGGACAGGGTATCGCTGCAGGTTATGCGGCAAATGCGGTAGGACGTAACCCCGGAGCAAAGTCTGATATAACAGGTACTATGCTTCTCGGACAGGCTGTTGCAGAGACAACAGGTCTTTACGGACTTCTTATCGCCATGATCCTTATCTTCGTTAAGCCTCTGGCAAAATAAGCCTTTTTATCTAACAAAACATGAAAGGAGGCTTATATAATTGAGCGAAATGGGAAAAGCCACATATATGCTGCTTGCCGCACAGATGGAACCGAGACTCTTTGATCTCGACTTTCAGCTCTTGGCGGATGCGGTCCTTACTCTCATCGCGGTCATAGCGCTGTTCTTCTTCCTTTCGTACTTTTTGTTCAATCCCGCAAGAGATTTCATGAACAGAAGAAGAGAGAAGATCAAGAGCGAGCTTGACGAGGCAAAGAAGAGTCAGGAAGAAGCTGAGGCATTAAAGGCACAGTACGAAGACAAACTTAAGAATATCGATAAAGAAGCGGAGTCAATACTCAGCGAAGCGCGCAAGAAGGCTCTCGATAACGAGGCGTCAATAGTTGCAAAAGCCAAGCAGGAGGCACATTCCATCGTGGAAAGAGCCGGTATTGAGGCTGAGCAGGAAAAGTTGCGCGTAAAGGATGACGTTAAGAAAGAGATGATAAATGTTGCATCCGCAGTTGCCAAGAAGGCAGTCGGAAACAGCATGGACGTCAACGTTCAGGAACGTCTTGTTGATGAAACATTGAAAGAAATAGGTGAAGGCACATGGCTAAGCTGATTTCCAAGACGTATGGCGACGCGCTCTTAGAGATTGCTAAAGAGGAAAAAAAGGTTGACCTGTTACTTGAAGAGGTCACCGCAGTCATGGCAATACTTAAAGACAATCCGGAATTTTCAAAACTCATGAACAATCCGCGAATATCAGTCGATGAAAAGCAGACAGTCATGAGCAATGTCTTTGAGGGACGTATCAGTAATGAACTGATGGGATTTTTCTCGATGATCGTAAACAAGGGCAGATACGACCATATTGATGAGATACTCACGTATTTTCAGGATGAGGTAAAGAAGATCAAAGGAATAGGTGTTGCATATGTAACGACTCCCCTTGAACTTTCCGATGCTCAGAAGAAAAACGTAGAAAAGAAACTGCTTGAGACAGCGGGATTCAAACAGATGGAGATGCACTATGATATCGACTCGGAACTCGTGGGCGGTATGCGCATCAGGATTGGCGATCGAGTTGTTGACAGCAGTATTCATACAAAGATTTTAAAAATGCAGCAGGACATGATGAAGGTTATGGTATAGCTGCACTTTGGAAAGGAACAGATCCATGAATTTAAGACCAGAAGAGATAAGTTCAGTCATAAAGGATCAGATCAAGAGATATGCGGGCGAACTGGAAGTTTCCGATGTGGGAACTGTCATCCAGGTAGCTGACGGTATTGCCAGAGTGCATGGACTTGAGAAAGCCATGCAGGGCGAGCTTCTTGAATTCCCGGGTGAAGTATTCGGAATGGTACTCAACCTCGAAGAAGACAACGTCGGTGTTGTTCTTCTTGGAAACAGAAAGAACATAAATGAAGGCGATATCGTTAAGACAACGGGAAGAGTTGTTGAGGTTCCCGTAGGCGACGCACTTCTCGGACGTGTAGTCAATGCGCTCGGACAGCCCATTGACGGCAAGGGTCCCATCCAGACTGACAAGTTCAGACAGATAGAGAGAGTTGCATCAGGTGTTATCACACGTAAATCCGTAGATACACCTTTACAGACAGGTATCAAGGCTATCGATTCCATGGTTCCGATCGGAAGAGGACAGAGAGAGCTGATAATCGGCGACAGACAGACAGGTAAGACTGCCATCGCTATTGATACGATAATCAACCAGAAGGGTCAGAATGTTAAATGTATCTATGTTGCCATCGGACAGAAGGCTTCTACCGTAGCAAGCATAGTTAAGACTCTTGAAGAGTACGGAGCAATGGCATATACGACAGTTGTTGCTTCAACCGCAAGTGAGCTCGCTCCCCTTCAGTACATAGCTCCCTATGCGGGATGTGCTATCGGTGAAGAATGGATGGAGAACGGCGAGGACGTTCTTGTAATATACGATGACTTAAGTAAGCACGCTACGGCATACCGTACACTTTCTTTGCTTCTTAAGAGACCTCCGGGACGTGAGGCATATCCCGGTGATGTATTCTATCTTCACAGCAGACTGCTCGAGCGTGCAGCCCGCATGAACGAGGAATACGGCGGAGGTTCCCTTACGGCTCTTCCGATCATCGAGACACAGGCAGGAGACGTTTCTGCTTATATTCCTACAAATGTTATATCCATTACAGACGGACAGATATACCTTGAGACAGAAATGTTCAATTCAGGCTTCAGACCGGCCGTAAATGCCGGACTGTCAGTATCACGAGTAGGTGGTGCCGCACAGATCAAAGCCATGAAGAAGATCTCGGCTCCTATCCGTGTAGAGCTCGCTCAGTACAGAGAACTTGCTGCATTCGCACAGTTCGGTTCTGAACTCGATGACGATACAAAGGAAAAGCTCGCACAGGGTGAAAGAATCAAGGAGATCTTAAAGCAGCCTCAGTACAAGCCCATGCCTGTACAGTATCAGGTAATCATCATCTATGCCGCAACAAATAAGTATCTTTTGGATGTTGCCGTTAGTGACATTACAAGATTTGAGAGTGAACTTTTCGAGTTTATTGATACAAAGTATCCTGAGATCCCGGCTTCAATAGCAAAGGACAAGGTCATCTCAGAAGAGAACGAGGAGACTCTCAAGAAGGCTATCACACAGTTCAAGGAACAGTTTTCATAGAAAGTAGGGTGATTTATCATGGCGTCTATGAGAGATATCAAAAGACGTAAGGGCAGTATACAGAGTACTCAGCAGATCACAAAGGCTATGAAGCTTGTTTCTACGGTCAAGCTGCAGAGGACAAAACAGCGTGCGCTTAATTCAAAAGCCTATTTCAGCTATATGTACAGCACGATACAGTCCATCATGTCAAAGGCCGGGACAATTAATCATTCATATGTGACAGGAAATGAGAGCGACACAAAGGCTGTGATCGTTATCTCGGGCAACAGAGGTTTAGCCGGCGGTTACAACTCAAATGTCATAAAGCTCATAACCAAGGGTGAACTCAAAAAGGAAGACCTTATAATGTATACCATCGGTAAAAAAGGCCGTGAAGCATTTTCAAGACACGGATATGTTCTTGCCGATGATTACTCGCATATGATAGAGGCTCCCGATTATGTCGATGCGATGAGACTCAGCGCGGTTTTACTCAACCAGTACAGAAAAGGCGAGATAGGAGAGATCTATCTGGCTTACACCGCATTCAAGAATACGGTATCGCATGTTCCGACACTCATGAAGCTGCTTCCGGTTGATCAGGATGCGATCATCGCGGATGAGACAGACAGCAAGTACGACGTTCCTATGAACTTTGAACCTGCTGAAGAGGAAGCACTCGAGCTCATCATACCCAAGTATGTTGCAAGCATAATATACGGAGCTATGATAGAAGCCGTAGCGAGTGAGAACGGAGCACGTATGCAGGCAATGGATTCTGCTACGAGCAACGCAGAAGAGATGATAGACAAGCTGACGCTGCAGTATAACAGAGCAAGACAGGGCTCTATAACTCAGGAACTCACAGAGATCATTGCAGGTGCACAGGCCATTTCTTGATCTGTGCAGCGATTGAATACAAAAAACAGGAAACAGAAAGGAAACTAAGATGGCAGAAACAGGAAAGATCACCCAGATCATCGGTGCCGTTCTTGATATCAAATTTACCGGAGGAAAGCTTCCGGAGATCAATGAAGCTATCAAGATCGAGAGAAACAACAACGGCGGAACTTTAGTTGTGGAAGTATCGCAGCATTTGGGTGACGATACGGTTAGATGTATTGCCATGGGTCCTACGGACGGCCTTGTAAGAGGCATGGATGCGATCGCAACGGGAGCTCCGATAACAGTTCCTGTAGGCGAGAATACATTGGGAAGGATATTCAATGTACTCGGAGAACCCATAGACAATAAGCCTGCACCGGAAGTAACGACCTATGAGCCTATACACAGACCGGCTCCGGCTTTCAGTGAACAGGCTACGGAAGCAGAGATCCTCGAGACAGGTATCAAGGTAGTAGACCTTTTGTGTCCTTATCAGAAGGGTGGTAAGATCGGACTGTTCGGCGGTGCCGGCGTAGGAAAGACGGTACTTATACAGGAGCTTATCAGAAACATCGCTACCGAGCACGGCGGATATTCCGTATTCACTGGTGTAGGAGAGCGTACAAGAGAAGGAAACGACCTTTACTATGAGATGAAGGAGTCCGGAGTTATAGACAAGACCACCATGGTATTCGGTCAGATGAACGAGCCCCCGGGAGCACGTATGAGAGTTGGTCTTACGGGACTTACGATGGCTGAGTATTTCCGTGACAAGGGCGGCAAGGATGTACTTCTCTTCATCGATAACATTTTCAGATTCACACAGGCAGGTTCCGAGGTTTCAGCACTTTTGGGACGTATGCCTTCAGCCGTAGGTTATCAGCCTACGTTACAGACAGAGATGGGTGCTCTCCAGGAGCGTATCACATCAACAAAGAACGGATCTATCACTTCGGTTCAGGCCGTATACGTACCTGCCGATGACCTGACAGACCCTGCTCCGGCAACAACATTTGCTCACCTTGATGCTACTACGGTTCTTAGCCGTTCGATCGTTGAGCTCGGTATCTATCCCGCTGTAGATCCTCTTGAGTCTACATCACGTATCCTGGATCCAAGGATCGTCGGAGAAGATCATTACAAGGTTGCCAGAGGCGTTCAGGAGATACTTCAGAAGTACAAGGAACTTCAGGATATCATCGCTATCCTTGGTATGGACGAGCTTTCCGAGGAAGACAAGCTTGTCGTATCAAGAGCAAGAAAGGTTCAGAGATTCCTTTCACAGCCCTTCTTCGTTGCAGGACAGTTTACAGGCCTTGAAGGTAAGTATGTTCCGATCTCAGAGACTATCAGAGGATTCAAGGAGATCATCGAAGGTATGCATGATGAGGTACCCGAGAGCTACTTCCTTAATGCCGGCAGCATAGATGATGTACTCGCTCGCGTAAAGTAGAGGAGGCTCATTATGGCAGAGGATAACAAGAATTTTGAACTTAAGATCATCACTCCCGACAGGACTTTCTTTGAGGGAGAGGTCCATATGGTCGAGTTCAATACGACCGAAGGTCAGATAGGTGTTTACAGGAATCACATTCCGATGACTGTGATCATCAAGCCCGGAGTCATCACTATCACGGGAGAAGAGGTATTGAAAGCCGCTCTGCATTCCGGATTTGCACAGATACTTCAGGACAAGATAACGATTCTTGCCGAAGTTATCGAGTGGCCGGATGAGATCGATAAAGACAGGGCTCAGGCAGCAAGAGACAGAGCAGAAAAGCGCATAGCCGAACATGCCTCGTCAACAGATATGGCAAGAGCTGAGACGGCTCTTAGCAGAGCTATGGCTCGTATCAACGTATTAAAGTAGTATATGCAGGGATCGTGCTTTGGCATGATCCTTTGTTTTTGAATCATGAAAAGAATCCTTATCAGATGGTTTGTCATCATTGTGGCCTTTTTTGCATCATTGTTTGCCTTTAACATTTTGATGAACCGCGGAACAACCGATATGACGATAGATATGCCGGAAGCAACACTTCCGGTTATCAGCGTGCTCTACGGGGACAAGAGCGTCAATACGATGTACGGCTATACAGAACGTATGGATGCCGGCACCATGAGAGACAGCATATCTCCCATCGGTGAGGAGAGGTCACTGAGCTTTTCTGTCAATGC
>CADAPR010000100.1:0-1386 GCA_902789785.1 uncultured Lachnospiraceae bacterium | reverse complement strand
ATGGTCGGCAACTACGAGCATAAGACAGGCAGGATCGTCGGCACGATAAACTTAAAGGATCTGATAGAAAAGGAAAAAGAATACAATCTTGGCTTTGTATTAAAGCTCACAGACGGAAGAGATGTATATTACTATACGAGGATCATCTGCAGGGAAGATGTAGCCGTAAACGAAAAACTTGATTTTATCTACAACTTCAATTCAATGACATTTTCTCAGACTGATGTAAGGAGCCTGTATTCATACATGGAGCCAAACTCAGAGGGAGATAACTCGTCCTTCGGATACGTAAATATACACAGCAATCTAAACCAGCTCGGATGGGGAAACATGCATCCGAGGATCGAAGGCGATATAAGGACTACCATATGCGACATAGGTACATCGACCGCTTCCGTAATGCTCGAATACATGGTCAGTGTCAGAAACGACTCCATCGTGAATTATTACATGATCGAGGAGTTTTACAGGATAAGACAGGGAAGCGACAGATTCTATCTTCTGACCTATGACAGGAGCATGAAGGATATATTTCTGGCCGAAAAGGAATCACTTGTAAACAACAAGATAGTCTTGGGAATACAAAACGGCGATATTCAGGTTAAGGAGAGCGATGACGGAAACATCATAGCACTGGAAAACTGCGGAAGACTGTTCAGCTATGATGTATCTGCAAACAAGCTCGCAACACTTTACGGCTTCTTTACGGCGGGAGACACGGATCTAAGAGACATACACAATGAATCCAAGATAAAGATCCTCTCCGTTGAGGAAAACGGAAATGTCTCATTTGTCGTATACGGATATATGAACCGCGGGATACATGAGGGTCAGACGGGCGTACTTGTTGAATACTACAACAGTCTTTTAAATACCGTTGAGGAGCAGATGTTTGTCGAATACAACAGATCTCCTCAGATACTGATTGCGGATATAGACAGGCTGTGCTATCTAAACAACAGTAAGCAGCTCTATGCGTTCATGGACGGAAACATTATAAAGGCAGATGCAGCTAATCTGAGTGTTTCGATCATATCCGACAAAGTCATAGAAAATACGCTCTACGTATCAAAGAGCGGAAGAAGCGCAGTGTGGCAGGAAAGCGAGGATGTTTCTTCGCAGCTTAATACCATCGATATGGGCGACGGCTTTATAAGCAGTGTTGAAAAGAATGACAGCGAATGCCTGCGTCCAATTGGCTTCATGAACGATGATCTGATATACGGCGTCAGCAACAAAAACGATATCATATACAATCCTCTCGGAGATACGACATTTCTTATGGCAAAGATAGTCATAAGATCGAGGTTTGGCGCAGTCCTTAAGGAATATGACTTCGAGGATATATTTGTCGTAGAGGGAGAGATAAACGATAACCAGATAAGC
>CADAPR010000099.1 GCA_902789785.1 uncultured Lachnospiraceae bacterium | reverse complement strand
GGAGAATATGATTACATCATTCTCCAGCATGTAGCACATCCCATGGGAGAATTGTCTGTTATGGATGAGGCAATGGGAAAGATAATGGAGTGGATAAGACAGACAAAATCTAAAGCATGTCTGTTTATGACATGGGCCATGGAAGAGGATGAAGCTTCGCAGAAGGAAATGACAGACAGATACAGATATCTTGCGGATAAGTATAATTGCCTTCTTGCCCCGGTAGGAGAAAAATGGTGGGAACACATTCACAAATATCCTGAAGTTGATCTTTTCGCTGCTGACAGAAGACATGCATCCAATGAGGGCTCAATGTTGATCGCAAAAACCATTTTTGAAAGTCTTGATATTAAATAAAGAATGGTGTTTGGTGAGGTAGATTATGAATTTAAAATGGATAGACGGATATACTATTTCAGTTAAGAATGGTGGAGATACAGTAACTATTTCAGCAAATAAAGAAGGTTTGCTCTCCCTGGCGGATCAGTTGATCGCTCTGGCAAACGAAGAGAGCGGAGCCCATATTCATTATGATGAGTATAACTCGTTAGAAGACGGTTCAAACGAGCTGATCATTGAGAAAACACAATAGAAATATTGAAAGGGATATGTATGATCCTACATAATGATCAGATAAGCATTAGTGTTACGCAAGCTATGCTATAATATGTCAATATACATTTGATGTGTACTTAGGTTGAGAACTAACCGCATTTTTATATGTGCATTTATTGAAGGATATTTATGAAGGAAAGGAGTCAATGTGGATTTTCAGAGCATTGTTGATTCTGTATATGTACCGACAATTATAGTATCGGTCGAAAAAAGAGAAGAAGGCGGATACGGTGAAATACGTATTGTTGCAGGAAACAAGAAGTATGCAGATCTTCTCGATAAACGAATGAAGCCATATGGCGATGGAAAATCTATCGCATTTCATCCAGGATTGATATACACAGAGTATTTTCATCAGAATATCAATTTTGAAGATGTATGCTATAAGGCTGCAGTACAAAAAAACGAGGTACATACTTATGCATACATTTATAACGTTGATATCTGGTTTGATATATATGCTACACCGCTTGTTCCCCAAGAAGGTAATATCTGCTATTGCCTATATTCGGCTATACCGAACGAAAACGCGGATGCGATGCTGGATACGTTCAACACGTCAAGCACTTCAAGTGACGTCTTAAAAACATGCATAAAGCTTCATAGAGCTAATAATCTAAAGGAAGCAATGGAAAGCGTTATTGCAGAGATACGTCAGATATGCAAGGCTGAGGGATGCACAGTGTTGCTCTTAAACCATGAGGAAGAGGAGTTTTCAATCCTGGCGACCAATTTCGTGCCAAATTCCACTATTAAGAGAGTAACTCAGTTTGAAGGTTATTATAAAGTGGCGAATTCATGGAAAGACATGCTCGGCGAAGAGGGAGACTGTATTATTGTAAGAAATCAGGAAGAAATGGACAATATAAGCAGGATCAATAATCCCTGGTATGTGACTCTTGTTGAAGCGGGAGTTACCAGCGTTGTGTTGTTTCCGCTGCGTCAGGGAACTGAATTACTCGGTTTTATCTGGGCAGTAAACTTTGATACCGAGAATACTCAGCATATAAAAGAGACACTTGAACTGACGACGTTTTTTATTTCTTCACATATCGCAAGATATAAGGTTGTACAACGCCTTAAGCATATGAGCTATACTGATGCTCTTACGGGGCTACCAAACCGTTTTGCCCTAACGGATTACATCTCTGATCTTATTGATAAGAAGAAAAAGTTTGCCGCGGTTTCAATAGATCTTAATGATTTCAAGCATGTTAACAATACACTTGGATTTGATACCGGCAATAAGGTGCTTATAGATGTAACAGGGCGCTTTAAAACTGTTTCTAATAGTATTTCTGATAAGATCGAAAACTATCTTACATGTATCGGTGGAGATGAATTCTTCCTTGTTATCAGCGGATACGAGACAGAAGAAGAACTTAGAAAAATAGTCAACTGCTATAATGATGCCCTTAGTGAAAGCATGATGATAGACGGCTGTGAGCTCTACATATCTGCCAGCTTTGGATATGCTAAATATCCTGATGATGCCGATTCTACCGATGCCCTCATATCGCATGCCAATGCTGCCATGAATGAGATAAAAAGGGTTAACAGCAGCGAACACATATGTAAATTTACACCTGATATCTCAAGGTATGAGCACATACTTGAAATTGAAAATCTCATAAGAAATGCTCTTGATAATGATACGATATACTTCAATCTTCAACCTCAGTATGACATGGATCACAGTCTGAGAGGATTTGAAGCACTCGCGCGAATGAAAGATAGCGAGGGAAATGTCATAAGCCCCTGCGAGTTTATTCCTGTTGCCGAAAAGGTCGGCCTCATTGACAGGGTAGATGCGACCGTTGCCAGAAAAGCAGCGATGTTTTTCGGCAAACTGCTCAATAAAACCGGATCAAAGCTGACCCTCAGCCTTAATGCATCCGTGCGTCATATGATGAAGAGTGATTTTGTTGATGAGATAAGACAGCTTCTTAACGACAGCTTAATTCCTGCAGGTCAGCTGGAGATAGAGATCACTGAATCGATAATGATCGATTCAGTTGACAAGGCACTGCACTGCATCGATGAACTTAAAAACATGGGTATCCAGATAGCTATCGATGATTTCGGTACCGGATATTCCTCATTAAGTTATCTGAACAGATTCCCGGCCAATCTGCTAAAGATAGATAAATCCTTCATTGATGAAATGAACATGAGTGATTCTTCCAGACAGTATGTAGCCGCTATCATATCGATGGGCCACATAATGGGATTTGATGTTATCTCTGAAGGTGTAGAGGATCCTGAACAGCTTAAGGCATTAAAAGACGTTGGCTGTGACTTTGTTCAGGGCTTTATCTGGGGACGTCCGCTCTCTTCACAGGAAGTAGAAAAGCTTATCGCAGATACAGAGGGCAAGTGATGCATATACGAACTTTAAGAGAGAAAGAAAAAGAACTGCTCAAGGATTTTTTGTATGAGGCGATCTTTATACCTGAAGGAGTAGAGGCTCCGGATAGGGATATCATTGAAAAACCTGAACTAAAGATCTATTACGAGGATTTTGGAAAGGATACTGCAGATCACTGTCTGGTGGCAGAAGATGAAGGCGAAGTGGTCGGAGCTGTCTGGACTCGTATCCTGAATGATTACGGGCATATAGATGATAAAACGCCTTCGTTTGCAATATCGCTATACAGAGAATATCGTGGACGTGGTATCGGGACAAAACTTATGCAGGAAATGCTTAACCTGTTAAAGGAGAAAGGCTATAAAAGGGCATCACTGGCGGTTCAGAAAGCAAATTACGCGGTCAGGATGTATAAGAAAGTGGGATTTGAGATTGTAGATGAAAATGAAGAAGAATACATAATGGTCTGCAGTCTGTAGTTCAACCGAATGAATATATTTGATGAATAAAGGGACGTTTCCTGATTAAAGAAACGTCCCTTATATTATTTCAGACTTCTTATGATCATGTTGTAGATGCTTACATTTCCTGCAGCGTCATAATGGATCCCGTCTTCTAAAACAAAGCCGCCTTGCTTGACTACGCTGGCTGTATCGATCCATTTGACATTGGCAAGCAGACTGGGCATCTGAGCGTTGAAGCTGTCAATATTAGGTGTTTTGTCCTCATATGGATGATCTACGGGATTTATGGATACATAATAGACCTTAGCACCTCTGTTTACCCATTCGGCAGCTTTTTCATTGACTTTATTAGCATATGAATTAAGGCTTCCGGGATCATTTACACCCATACAGATCACTACTTTTGTGCCGTTTCCTATAAGAGGGTCGGCCTGCGGGATCGCGGTATCGGCAAACCAGTCATAGCCGGTTGCATATTCGCATATCCAGCCGCATTTTCCACCGCCGGTAGCAGCTCTCATCTGACATGTTCTTGAATCGCCAATAAACAGCGTACCTGCTGCAGAAACGACTGGTTGAGCAGGTTGTGCCGGCTGAGCAGGTTGAGCCGGTTGTGCGGCCTGAGCCTGCTGTTGATTTGCCTGTGCAGCAGCAGTGGCAGCAGCTGCTTCTTCAGCTGCCTTTAAAGCTTCTAGATCTATCTTTTCGGTTCCAAGGAAATCACCGTGAACAAATGCCACATCATCATTGAATTTGATCTCTTTCCATGGAAGGCTCGTGCATTCGCCGATAACACTGACTTCGTCATTTAATGAAAGAGTGCCTAGTCTGTCATACTGTGTATCAGGTCCTTTTCTAATATTTACCTGTTTTTGAGCATACATTGTAATGGGAGTATCTAATGTCTTAACATCATCCCAGTTGATCTCAAGTGCATCGGCTTCAGCTTCTTTAGCTGCATCTGTTACCTTTGCTTCGTCACTGATCTCAGCTTGTTTTGCTTCATCTTTAACTGCCTCAGTCGACTTTGCTGTCTCAGTCGGAACGGCAGTATTTTCTGCGACTTTTTCTTCAGTCCCTGAAGGTTGTGTATTGCTTTCAGCCTCAGTAGGAGCAGGGGGCTCCTGAGCTGGAACCGCAGCGTTTCCGCATCCTGTTATCAGAAACATACATAAGACTATTGTAAGTATTTTGATTGATCTGTTCCTCTTCATTCTTCATAATCAGCCGAATATGTCCATTATAGTTTTTTTGGCTGCTCCTTGCATCATTTTATCACTTTTTCTTGAAATGTATATCATTATTTGCTGTTTGCTTCATCCGCGATTCTTTTGGCAAATTCATCCCAGGATTCATAGCCTGAGCTTCCGCGTCTGTCTGGAAGATCGGCCTCATCCTTTAAAAGCTTGCCAAGATGATCCGAGAATTTGACGCTTCCATAGTAATTTAAATGTGTATGATCATTAAAATCCGTAGATTTGTCTATTCCGATTTCATCCAGCTGGTTGTTAAAATCTATGAATGTTACGCCTGAGGCTTTAGCGATGCCTTCGATCTCTTCATATGTCGTACAATCTCTCTTGTCAAGATTGTACGGTACAACAATGATCATGAGCTTGCTGTCATGTTCCTTGGTGAGATCTATAATCTTTTTTAGGTATTCCTCGTATTTTGGTGTAAGATGATAATCATCAAGTTCATCCCATCCGCCGAATGCTTCACTCTGATCCACTACATTGAACCCTGGCGTAAATCCCTTGAAGATCATCTTTTCCTTATGATTGCCGAATATGTTATAAAGATCCTCCTTGTTGAGGTCAATATAACGGTTGTGATAGGTCAGATATGAAGGGAAGTAATCCGAACGATACTCATCCTCGATACTCACGTTTATCATATCAAGTTTATTTTTTGAGAATCTTAATCCGTATACACTTTCCTCGAGCCATTTATAATGGAAATTCTCCTTGAATCTTGCAGCCGAGAAGACATCCAGCACAACAACCTTGGGCGACTGATATTTGTATGCTTCCTTAAGGTAATGATATGTGATCCAGAAGGGCTGTTCGGCGGCACTGAAATCATATGCTGCGATGCCGTATTTATTCCACAGCTCTGCTGTATTGACTCCGCAATGCACATGGCTGCTTCCTATTGCCAGTACATCGATGGTGTTCTTTGGCTGTTCGTAAAACGCTCTGGTCTGATTGATCCCGTGAGGCGATTTATATTCCAATATGTTTCGAATAACTATCAATGACACACAGATAAGTGCGATCATTGATATTCTTAAGATCCATTTGTTTCCTTTAATGTTCATAGATTCCTCAAAAGACTAAAACTGCATATAGATAAAGGTTTCGGTCTTAAACGCTCCGCCGTAGACTCCGATAACAAACATTGCCATCAGACATACATATATAAATCCGTACTTTAATATCCGGTTTTTCTGTATCATATGAGGCAGTTCAGTTTTCTTTCTATAACAGATGCTGTCGATGATCTGTACCAGTATTATCATTGCGATGCTTAGGTATACCTGAAGCATTACAACACCGTTACCTGCAATAAAAGAATCTGCCCTGAAGAAGATCCATGCGAACGTGACTGCGATAAATGTAACGGTTCGTGCGATGAATGATTTAACAATTCCTTCTGTACTTAACTTCTCTCCGATAACAGAATCAAAAATCGAGAACAGGCCATGGAGTATTCCCCATACTAAAAATGAGAGACCGTTGCCGTGCCATATGCCGCACAGAACAAACACGACCATTGTATTAAAGTATTTTCTCAGAGCACCTTTTCTGTTGCCGCCAAGAGGAATATAAATGTAGTCTTTCAGCCAAGAGCTAAGGGAAATATGCCATCTGCGCCAGAATTCCGTGATATTTTTTGAACAGTACGGGCTTTTGAAATTCTGTGTAAGCTCTATTCCAAACAACATAGCACAGCCAATGGCGATGCATGTGTATCCGGCAAAATCCGTATATACCTGGAAGCTGTAAAATATAGCTCCGCCGATCAGCCATATGATATCGAAGTATTCAGGAGCTGCATGTATCTGATTTACGACTAATGCCAGTCTGTCTGCTATAACAAGCTTTAGGAAATATCCCCATACCATATATGTAAGGGCCAATGATATGCGATCCCTGTCGATGACATTAATACCTGCAAGACCTTTGAGTTGATCAGCAAATCTTCCTTTTCTTTCAATGGGACCGCTGACAAGTTTTGCAAAAAAGCCCATATAAAGAGCAAAGTCGACTATGTCTTTTTCAGCTGTTTCCTTGCCCTGATAAACATCATACAGATAGCCGATCGCCTGAAATGCATAAAATGAGAATCCGACGGGCAGGACTATAGAGGTTAGGATACTGTTCTTGGACAGATTTTCAAAGCCAAACATCTTTATGAGGTAAGGGATATTCTTGACTACTATGAGAACAAATGCAAATAATGCGACAGTGATCACTGTGATGGCTTTCGCGCGTGTCTTATCCTCGCTGTTTTTTTCAATAGCTATAGCACCAACAAAAGCAACAGCAGTGGAGAGCACAAGAGCAGCCAGTGCGGTTAAAGATATATATCCGCAAAAGCCAAGACTGAATATGCACAGAACAGTCTTGCGGTATTTAGCGGGTACCAATATGAACAGCAGCCATAATACTGCCAGAAATAAAACAAAAAAGAATGAAATAAACAATTTATCTGGTTTGCCTTTCAGGTAATCTATTTGATCGCAGTAAAGTGTCCGTGTTTATGGATAATGAGTATCACCTACTG
>CADAPR010000098.1 GCA_902789785.1 uncultured Lachnospiraceae bacterium | reverse complement strand
TCAAGAAAGCTTCTTAGGTTATTTATGAACATGCCGTTTTTTAATATCTCCATGATATTTTCAAATACTCTTATAAGTATCCATGTCATGGCTACCATTAAGCTTGTCATTATGGTAAGCTCGGCAAGCGTTATGGTATTCGATACCCTGTTTCTGTATATCGCATAGAGCAAAACGCCTTCAAATATGACGGTAAAGGTGAAGGTTATGCGTAAAAAGCTCAAGCTGCAGTTCGCAAACGCATACTTTACAGCCACCATTACGTTCTTATGCGTTGCCTCGCGATACTGCTTCTTCATCAGTTCAAAGACCTCGGAGAGCCTTATCTCCTTTGCTCCGTCAGGAAGATACATCATCCTGCTGACATAGTTTAAAACCTTCTCATTCGGTGCCTGATCCTGATATCTCCTAAACTCGTACTTATTCTTCAGATTTCCGAATATGAAATTGCCTGCAAGCGGTGATAAGATAAAAAGGATAGCATAGTGGTCTATCTCAAACATCAGATAGAATACGATCACTGCAGCAACTGCACCGATAGCAGCTCCGAGTATGCCTCTTATTATCGCCGTGATCTTCTCCTCGGCTCCGTCCATTGCCATTGTATAGCGATTATAGAAATCCGAGTCCTCATAGCACTTAAGCTCTACGTTTTTAGCCTTTGCGTAGAGCTTCTTATATATGCCGCCAAACAGCCTGTTTGTTTCAAGCGGGTATACCACATTTTCAACATAGTTTGTGTAGATAGCACAGGCGCAGAAAGCAGCACCGCTGATCAGAATGAATCTAAAGATATGATCAAACGAAAGACCCTTATCCAAAGCATCAACTATCACACGCATGAATACGCCGTCAAAGAACACCCATTCACCATGTCCTATGAGCCACAGAAAGAACGAATGGACGATGATGTTCGGGCATATCTGACCGGCAAGCACCATCGCATACCAGGCATTCTTCATCGTGACTCTGAATGATAGTTTATCCTTGTCAGTTTTAGACATACTCTCCCCTCCCTTTGTTTACCCGTTTAGGGGTATTTCTTGAAAATATACTCCCTATGCGTGCAAACTGTCAAGCATATCTTGCATTATCTAGTTCTTATATGATTTTGAGTATATGACAGATGCTAAAATAATGCTTATGACTATCATTGCCATAACATAGAAAGTCATCTGACTCATTCCAAGATCAGATCCAAACAGATGAGCTCTGAAGGTAAAGATATCCTTTAGAGACTTTGTGAACATGCCGCTGTCGATCCCGCCGATTGAGCTGTCGATAGAATCAAGCAGACCGCCCATAAGAGTATTCCTCAGCATTATCACGGCGTGCGAACCGGGGAAGATGTTGCAGACTGTCTGAACACGGTCTGAAAACTGCGATACGGGGATGTATGCTCCTATAACAAATCCTGCTGCCGCAGAAAGTATTCCCGAAAAAGCTGCGCTTGATGAGCTTGTCTTAAATAACATCACCACACCGATAAAGAGAGCTGTGGATGAGATCGAGCCGACAGCTACTACCGCATAAGTCTTAAGAAGGCTCTCAATGCTCATATGCATGTCTCCTCTTAAGCTTAAAAGAGCCATTCCCACTGTAAGTATTATCGCTGTCATTATGATCGATGAGAGTGCAGCTGAGGTAAAGTACGATAATACGATCTGCCATCTTTTTACCGGTGTAGCAAGCATATCCTTGTCAACGTTTGCCTCTCTGTCTCTTACGACTATCATTAAGCAGTTGTAAGGCACTGTTATCATTGCAGAGCCCATGATCCCAGATAAGAGGATCAGATCAGAGAACATCTTAAGATCCTCCTGCTTTATAAGTAAGCTTAGAGCCGGTATGTTATTAAGCACGCCGTTAATGGCATCAACAAATGTACTCTTTAAAAATATGAGATACAGCCCGAACACTATTATAGATGTGAGCATCGAAAACAGTATCGACTGCTTGTCCTTAAAAAACACCAAAAGATTTCTTTTTGTCAAACCTATATACATTTTCATCTCGCAAACTCCTTACCTGTAAGATTTAAGAATACATCATCCATTGAACCTTTTTTGATCTCAAAGTCCCTTATCAGATCTCTGTTTCTGTATAGCAGTTCCGTAATGGATCCCTTAAAATCAACATTGTAATGATCACTGTCATATCTCCAGTCATATCCCTTTATAACTTCTTCGGCTTTCTCATTCTTGTCTACATACCATACAAGATGTGATGAAGCGTAGTCTGTCTTTAGCGTTGACGGAGTTCCTTTTGCTATTATCCTTCCCTTATCGAGTATGACTACATTGTCTGCATCCGAAGTTTCTTCCATGTAATGTGTTGTAAGAAAGATCGTTAGATTCTTTTCCTCTTTAAGCCTTCTTATATGCTCCCAGACAAGCATTCTAGATTTGGGGTCAAGTCCTGTAGTAGGCTCGTCCAAAAACAGTATCTTGGGATCGTGTATCAGAGCTCTCATTATATCAACTCTTCGTCTCTGTCCTCCCGAAAGCCTCTCATATCTCCTGTTCCATATCTCAGCAAGTTCGAAGCTCTCCATAAAAGGCTTGATCCTTTCAAGTACCTGTTTTTTGTTAAGTCCGTAATACGCGCCTCTGGTCAAAAGGTTCTCCTTTACGGTAAGCTTGTTATCCAGTACCGAGTTCTGGAATACTATTCCGATCAGGTTTCTTATGCTGTCGTCTTCCTTTCCCAGCTCGTGGCCAAATATCCTTACATCTCCGGATGTCTTTGAAAGTATCGTACACAGCATGTTTATCGTCGTTGACTTGCCTGCACCGTTTTCTCCAAGGAAAGCAAAGAACTCTCCCTCTTTTACATCAAAGCTTATTCCCTTTACAGCTTCATGCTCCTTATAATTCTTTTTCAGTTCCTTTACTGATATCGCGTTGTTCATTAATCCGTCCTCCTGTCTGTAACATATCAGACAAAAGGCAACAAAAAAAGAGCAGATCGACCAACATGCATTTTCATGCGACCAACCTGCACTTTTTTATAATTTTTCTATTCCTTATCCTGTATATCCTTTATCGCTTCGTTTATCTTCTTCTCATCTTCCTTGAATATCCATATGGTAGATGCCCACACGAATCCATAGGTGATGACATAGATTATGGCTATCGGTATCAATTGTCTTATTTTGCTGTACCAGTTAAATATAAACCCGCAGCCGCTCACAACCGCAAATAATGCGATGAAATGAATGAATATCCTCATCTTCATGTTTATCTTCTTTAAGCTGCTGTCCTCATCCACTAAAACAAGGCTTGCCAGAGCACATAAGAAACCGGTAAATATCACTGAAAGCGGTATATACCACTGCCAGTTCATCCATTCATCCCCTGAGCTTAAATATTCGATTAATTCCTCTATCCCCAGACCGAACAGTATCGCCGTTGATATCATAAGAGTCTGGTTGAAGATCAGTTTGCATCTGTTCATCCTATATCCCCAGCTTTCCTTTAAGTTCCTTCACATATGCACGCGAAATGGTTATCTGCTCCCCGTTTAAAAGATCTGCTCTCATTCTGCCGTTAAGCTCCGCCTTGACCGCTCTTATCTTTCTGATATTTATGATCATGGCCTTTGAGACCCTTAAGAAATAAAAGCTTAGGATATCCTCGAGTTCATAGAGCCTGTATCTGGTCTCGTAGCAGTTTTCCTTTGTATAGACATATGTGCGCTTGTCGACAGATTCTATGTAATATATCGCATCGGTCTTTAGCATGATCGTCTTTGAATCCGATATGACCGGTACGACTCTGCAGTTATTCTCAAGTATGTCTATAGCGCTTTTTATATCATCCGTAAGTTCTACAGCGCTTATAAGAGCTTCTTCATCCTCATATAAGCTAACTTGTCTGACTTTTACTTTCATTAGATCTTCTCCAGATAGGTCATTTAAGCATAGCAACTATCCATTCGGGATCAGGTGAGACCATATCCTTATTCATTGCCATCTCTTCCATTATACCCTGAACTGATGCCCAGAAGCATGCAGACATGCTCTCTGCATCGCCTTCATGGAAGATGCCGTCTTTCTGGCCCCGTTTTATAAGATCTGCCGTATGAGAAACAGTATCGACCTTCAGAGCGATATTTCTTGCCGCTTCAGGCATCCCCGCTCTTCTTGCCTGTCCCATCAGGATAAACATCTCAAACACCCAGGGCTGCTTTTTTGCATATGAAAAGAGCTCACGCAAAAATCCCAAAAGGAATGCATCGGCCGGAACCTCTTGGGGACAGTCCGCGCTTTTGGTTCCTGCAGCTCCCATATTTACAAGCTCGATCAAAAGATCCTCCTTTGATTCAAAGTAATGAAACAAAAGACCTACGCTCATTGGAACGGCTCCTGCTATATCGCTTATCTTTGTATCATGATATCCCTGACTCACAAACAGATTTAATGCTGTCATGAGTATTGCTTTTCTCTTTTCTTCCTTCTGCTCTTTTCTTGTCATATATCTATATCCCTTTTGCTATCCTTAAGCAGTCTCTGTACAGCGAACTTGCCGCTTGCCGCAGCTACCGGAAGACCTCCCGTCGAACCGGTCCACTGACCTGCCATGTACAGATTCTTGATTCCTTTTATACGTCCGTCTGATTTGATCTGCTTTGCATTTGGTGTCGAAACAAAGCTCATATAGCTTCCGTGATAGGCATTGCAGTATCTTTCATATGTAAGAGGAGTCCAGCAGTCAAGGAACTCAAGATCACCGTCAAGCTCAGGAAAGCTCTTTACTATCCTCTCGCTGACAGCAGCTATAAGCTTCTCCTTAGTCTCAGCGTATTCTTCTTTGCTCATGCTCTTCCAGATCTCATAATCCTCATCCGTCTGAGAGATGCATGTCTGGATCACCTGCTTATCATTCTTTACAAAGATCGGATCATATCCGTATGCCTTTACATACATCCTGTCAAAGGTCCTGTTTCCGACCTTTATGGGATCGATATCTATAAATACGGTCTCTCCGCGATCATAGTTTACGCTTACGGCATATGCGATCTGAAATCCACTTATGACAGGATAATCCTTTGCGTTTTCATATGCTCTCCTAAAATCGGAAGGCATGTACTTACTGGGAAGGAATCTGTTAAACAATAGAATTGAATCTACAGCCGGGATCACATAGTCGCAGCTTATTTCAGTACCGTCTTCAAGCTTAATTTTATCAGCCTTCTTATTTCCTAGAACGATGCTGTACACTCCCTTATTATAATATATTTTTCCGCCAAGTTCCTTAAATCTTTTTTCCATTCTCAAAGACATCTGAAGCGAAGCACCCATAGGGATGTTTCCGTTTCCGTCAGCCATGGTAGCATATGATACCAGGAGCGAATAAGCGCAGTACTCCTTTGGAAGGTAGTCACAGATCATCTTTCTAAGCAGGGGCGACTTAAACCTGAGTGCATACTCGCCAAGTGATATCTTGCTGTACTCCTTCATGACTTTTGGCATGTCGGCCATGTCTTTGCCCATTGATATGTAATCCTTTATGCCCCACATCTCCATAGGCTTTTTAGCGGGGAACAGACACTGCTTTGAATACTCTACGTACTGGATGAACTTCTTTATCTCGTCTTCATCCTCAGGTGAGATCTTAAGAAGCTCTTTTTTCGTCTTTTCAAGATCGTTATACAGCGTTACGCTCTTTCCTTCAAATGTTGAAGTATAGAAAGCATTAAGCTTTGCATACTCGGTATCGTCTGAAAGAGCTCCCACTTCCTTCCACAGATCATACATCTGTGTTCCCTTCTTTGTACCTGTAAGCCAGTGGATGCAGTTATCTATATGATATCCTTTTCTGTTCCATCCTATGCATTCTCCTCCTGGAATGGCATTC
This sequence comes from uncultured Lachnospiraceae bacterium, assembly GCA_902789785.1. GTDB lineage: Bacteria > Bacillota > Clostridia > Lachnospirales > Lachnospiraceae > Colinaster. The sequence goes on along the minus strand of CADAPR010000098.1, from coordinate 361 downwards.
TTTTCATAAATCTCAGCATCAAATCCTGCTTTGAGTGCATATATGCCAGCTGTAAGTCCTGCTATTCCTGCGCCTATTACTATAACCTTTTCTTTCATGATTTTATCTCCTTTTGAATGTTTGTTGAATTTGCGTTCATTGAATGTATATTCAATATATCACCTCGTTTTCACTCTGTCAATACTTTTATTGAATTTTAATTCAATGAAATTTTGAGCATAAGAAAAGCGCACCCTAAGGTACGCAAATAATCTAAAAGTAATGTTCCATCAGCCTGTCTACCCATTCAGGGACTGATGCATCTTTTCTGTCATATGCAGGATAATATGGCTTTATATCAAGAATAGCTGTCCCGTCTATT
>CADAPR010000097.1 GCA_902789785.1 uncultured Lachnospiraceae bacterium | reverse complement strand
TGCATATTCTCCGAGAACGTAAAAAAACTCCTCAGCTATACGATGATCTGCGTTTGCAGACATATTTCTGTTTCTAGGACATCCAAACACCAGATTATGACAGTTAACTGCTTTAGCAAAGTCGATTGCTCTTTTTGTGTAGTCTATCAGTGTTTCTCTTTCATCCTTTGAAGCAAATATGTTTTCTTTTCTTCCGTACCATATGGACTGCATAGATGAGATATTTAAATTCCACTCTTCCTTAAGGTTATCTGCCCAGTCTTTTGCCTCTTTGCTCCTGTCATAAGGGTTTTCTGGAAATATCCTGGTAGGCGCGATCTCAAGTCCCTCTATACCGTTAGAGTTCATCCATTTGTACATGAACTCATCATCTTCTTTTTTCCATCCTATGTTTGATGCCGATATTTTCATATATTGCTCACAAATTCTTTTATCTCGCTTAAAACTTTGTTCTTGTCATAGAAGTATCCGCCATATCCACCAAAAATCTCGGCATGTATCGATTTGTAATCATAAACGGGCGGATTATTTGATATCTCGTTTATAAATACTTCTCCATCTGTCAGTTCAGAATAGACTTCAGAGACTGATACCGGTTGTGTTGCTATGTTCAAAAGCCTGATGTCCTTATCAATAGCCGTAAATATGTCACTCATCAGCCTTTCAAGGTTATAAAACTGGAATATCCCTCTTGAATCAGTAAAATTAAGAGCACTGAATCCAGCCTTTTTAAACTCATCTTTAATACTGTCATCTTCTGATGCTTTGCATTTATAGAATCCGTTATCCATTTTCTCATATGAAGTTTTTATCTTTTCACTAATAGAACTGAGTTCAAGATACTTAGCTTCTTTAAGCATTGAAGGAATGACATGTATATAGTCGTAGATGAAATTCTTTTTAAGTCCTTTTCCAAACAGCCCGGGCAGTCTCACTATCAGGGCATCCGGATACTCACTTCTTACAAGCTGCTCAAGTTTATATCTGTTAAGTCCGTAGGCAGCCAATCCGTCTGTATCTATCTTGGTATTCTCATCCACACCGACAGGATCTTTATAGACATCAACAGTCGAGATCAGAACAAGTTTCCCCGGCTCTATCTTCTTTATCTGCTCAAATGCTTCTTCTATGTTCTTAAGATCAGCCTCAGGGTCATTGTTTGCTAAAAACTTTTCTGCCCTGAGTCCCGCATAAACAAGTAGATCAGGATTCTTTCCAAAGGCATCTTCTCTGTTCTTTGTATTTATCCTGTATGTAAAATCATATTTATCACTAAGATTTGATCCTACAAAACCGGTATATCCTACTAGCATTGAAGTGTTATATTTCATAACTTCTCCACACTTTCAAACATGTATCTCTGCTTTTTGAAATTAAGTTCCAACAGCAGAGAAAGATACTTTATTATTATAGTCAGTATAATGAAGAGACCAAAGAACGCAAAGCTTAAGAATAACATAGTAGTCGTCCAGCCTTCGATAGCTATATCCTTGATATACATGATCAGTGCATAGATCGCACTGAATACCATGACAAATGCCATAACACTCGAAAGGATGAATGCCGCCTTATATCCGACCTGTGTAAACAGTATCAAAGAATCAACAGCCAGTTCCCTTCTCTCTTTCTTTTCTATGTCATTATGCTTATAATCACTGTTTCTTACAGGTGTATATGAAATATTCTTTAACTTAAGACCGCAGCTTGAATACAGAGCTTTCCTGTATGGGATGGCCCTGTTTAATGACTGTATCCTGTTTATAGCTCTTCTTGAGAGTATCCTGAAATTATCACTTTCCAGTTTGTATTCCGTATTTGAATATTTGTTAAAGAGTCTGTAGAACGTATTTGAACCGGCGCTGTTCTTCTTCTCGTCAGAACAGTTTACTATATCACACTCTTTAAGACAGGTGTTATATACGATATCAAGTTGTTCCTTGGGGAAGTTGAAATCACATTCATCAAACTCAAATACAAAATCGCCTATGGCCATATCCCTTCCGGCATTCATGCTCTTTTCCATGCCCTGTCTGCCGCTCATATGAAGTATTGTCATCATGATGTCGCTGTTACTTTTTTTGTATTCACGAATCGCTTCCTGATATTCATCACTGGAATCATCATCCACAAATATTAGTTCAGACTTTACAAATCTTTCTTTCATATAGGAAGAAAGATTCTCAATAAATGCCTTCAGTCCATCGAGGGAATCTGCCGTATTCATGTATATAACTGCAGATATAAAGTTTTTATCAAGATTTTCCTTATTGTTCATTCATCTTATCCTCAGCGTTTAATAAGAATATCATCCAAATCGTATACAGTATTGATCTTGCCCGACAGAACACTTACAAACGTCGGCGTATCACTATATGTCTTTATAACAGTCGGTCTTGAATCATCGACTTCGGTTGTCTTAAGGATCGGTTTCATCGAAAACAGAGACTCTTTGTACTTAAATCCATATTCTTCCTTTAGATACTTTCTCGCCAGTGATGACATATACGGCCAAGCGCTATCAGGTTTTGCAGGGCATTCATTGCAATTTCCCAGCCTGTCGCTTTCACAGTATCCCTCTGATCTTTCCTGGCATTTAAATATCGGCTTCTCATCGTAACTCGTATCATGCGGAGTGAATGTAACACTGGTAAGAGAATGAAGTCCTGTTTTTCCAAACGGCATGATGGAAAAGAAAGGTCCATCCATAACAGTGATTCCGACATTCTTTAATTCATTCGACGTTTCGCACAGGATTATCTCGCAGAGCTCATATTTTATGGGAAACAGCTGCGGGCGATAGGTATTGCCTGTCATCTCATCACAAATCAGAGACAGTATCTGATTTGTTGACGCATATGTAGCGTTTAAAACAAAATCGGATATGTATATATCTCCGTTAGCAAGTCTTATCTCATAACAATCTTCTTTTTTTGTGATCGTCTCTATCCTTGCATTGCAGTTCATCCAGACATTGTTGCAATGACCGATCTCTCTTAAAAAGTATTCCTTAAGAAGCATCGCATCATATGTATCTTCTCTTGTTCTAAATGCTCCGTCGCAGTATCCTGCGTTGAAATATATACCTGCATCGGTCTGCTCACAAAATATACCCGCAGCATCACAGAATTTCTTAAACTCATTGGCATTGGTCCATGAGAACTGCTTTGATGTCGCGTATATCTGGTCAAAAGTATCATGAATACAAAAGCCGTAATCATCATGAAATCTCTCATAATATCCCGCACTCTTTATTGCAGTGGAAAGAGATCTCGGATAATGATAGCCCATATGCACCCTTGCCTGATTGATATATGTCGCTCTCATAAAAGGCTTAGGATCACATTCTATTATCGCTACGCTCTCGCCCTGTTTCGCACAGAAAAGTGCTGCATATAATCCGTACAGACCGGCTCCGATTATTATCCTGTCAACAGTAACCTTGCTCATATCTATCACTCATTAGTCTTTATATTTTCAACAGCAAAAAACATAGGTATTGCACACCACAAAACAAGTACATATCTTACCAGAACAGTAGGTCCCAGTAATACAGTTGCCCATAACAATATCATTGGCATGAATGCTGCAACCATCATCCATCTTTTGTCCCTCATAAGTCCAAATAATGACCAGGCAAACAGATAAAATACAAATCCGGGAGCAAACAGCATACTCAAAACCGGGATCTTTTGCTGGAACAGTTCAAGAGAGATATTCCTGTAAAATCTCTCTAACAGTGGAAAGAAGCTGTGTCTTTCACCCGGTGGTTCCGTTTCAAATCCGAAATACGAACTGTCCTTATATTTGAATGTATACATCTGATTTCCGCCGTATACATTTATTATCATGTCCGGATACCAGTATCCGTAGCAGTTTGCAAGCCACGCATTCAGATAGATGTTAGGCTTTCTTAATCCGATATCAAGCCACAGTTTCTGATATTTTTGCGGATTTCTTGAATATGCTCTGTTATCAAATCCGGACTTCAATATATCCGATATCCGAGAATTGTATGTTTTAAGATAATCCTCGGGCAATATCTCGTAAAGAATACTCTTTTCATCTTCAGAAAATGTTTCCGGAGAATATTTATATGCTCTCGCCAACTGTTGGATCGGTACCGTAAGCTTTTCCTGATACTCATCATCAGTGGCATGAGTCATTATCTTCAAACACTTATTTATACCCGCAAACAGAACAAATGATAGTAACATCAAGATAATCAGCTTGCTTAGTTGCTTTTTGTCATTTTTTCCAAATATCCCTATAAGAGCGATAACGGGTATCGCAACTGCATAAGCATAGGTCCCGTTGTTTCTTAAGAGCATCATTATAACTGATGAAGCAACAAACAGTAGCATCTTTTTATCAAAGAAGGTCTTTGTGCTAAGCGAATACTCAACAAGTAAAAGAATGACCATCAAAAATGCTGCGGAAAACAGTGTATCTTTTGCAGAACAAACTGCATACATAGGAAATATCGGAAACAGGCCGAAAAACAGTATGGAGATCAGCTGAAATTTCTTATTCATTCCTCTCATCCCAAGCCAGTGGATAAGATATGCCAGCACTGCAGAAAAAACGATCATCTGAAACAGAGTATATGCAGCAATACCGGCATTAGCTCCAAGCCCTAAATACTCGGCCAGATGAACTATCCCGCCAAGCATCAAGACATGAAATAGAGGATGGTGCATACTGAAACTGCGTGAGATCACCTCTGTATACTCTTCTGTAGCATCATATACAAATGCACCTGGAAAAAGTGCAAAGAAGGTCGGCAGCCACAAAATAAAGATGATCAGCCAGACCCATGTGTACTTTATTGTTTCTTCATCGTTTTTTTTTACAAAAAGTTCGTTGATCGCTACCGGTACTTTTATCCACATATGATGTATGATCGGTGCAAGATAAACAGCGAGCAAAACAGTAAACACATACAGCGTAATCTGCTTGAAATTCACATTTTCATAGCATTCGAGCTGCGCCCCCATATGAAGTGCAGCCGAAATAAGCAAAGAAAATATATACGCAAATATCTTTGCTCTGATATTTGAGTTTCTGAATTCCTTGCAGATATCCTTAATCGCTAAGATACTTACAACCAAAAAGATAAATGCAAGAAAGCTGTTGGTATATGATAATTCATACGAAACGGCTATCGTACCCGTTACACCCACAGCTCCAAATAACGATGCCATAACAGCATATGCTGTATCCGGCATATATATCTTCTTGTCATTTGTCTTTTTATCTTCCATATACATTTAATGTTTTTTGACAACTTCTCTTATAACGTACTGAGGCGCATTGTTCATGCTAATATACATTCTGCCAATGTATTCACCCAGTATGCCCAGCATGAACAGTATCATGCCTCCAATAAACATAACCGAAGACATCAGTGCAGAAAAACCTACTGCAACAGCATCTCCCAGTACAAACTTCTTTATAATGGTATAAAGGCCGTAAATAAAACCCAGGATAGCGCATGATATGCCTGTCCACGTAGCTATGCGCAGTGGCTTAACGCTAAATGCAGTAAATCCGTTCATCCACAGACCGAGCAGTTTTCCCAAGGTATATCCCGATTTTCCTACTTCTCTTTCTCTGTGATCAACATTTACATTTGCGATCCTCTTTGTTGATCGAAGTACCAGTCCTATCACATAAGGATATGACTTATCATATCTTAGCATTTCATCAACAATAAATCTCTTCGCCGTAAAGTAACTTGATACATAGAGTTCTTTAGGCTTCCCGAGCAAAAATTCCGTCATCTTTTCATTGATAAAGCTTCCGAAATTCCTAAACAGAGAATGCTTCTTGTGATCATATTTTGCGTAGACAACATCTTGCCCCTCTTCGATCTTATCAAGAAGCTTGTATACTTCGTTTGCAGGAGTCTGTCCATCATCATCAAGGCATACGAGTATATCTCCTGATACATGTGCAAATCCTGCCATAAGAGCCGCATGCTGTCCGAAATTCTTTGCAAGATCGATACCCGTGATGTTTGGATAGGTATCTGCCAATTTGCATATAACATTAAATGTTCCGTCTGGAGAAGCATCATTGACAAGTATGATCTCATACTCATACTTATCTGATAGTTCTTCCATCGAAGTCCTTATCTCATCCACCACTTTGGTAAGAGTCTGTTCACTTTTATAACATGGTATGCAAAAGCTTACTTTTTTCATCTGACATCCTTAACATTATATACGTAGAAAACTGTTTCTCCGTTA
>CADAPR010000096.1 GCA_902789785.1 uncultured Lachnospiraceae bacterium | reverse complement strand
AAAAAATATGTTGACAGATAAAAAGCCGGTATGATATAAATAACTTAACCGACAACCTGTCGGTAAAGCCGATCGGATATATGAAAGAAAAAAGTATGAGAGTTGTTAAGAGCGCACAGGAAAGAAAGAACGAAATACTCGATGTAGCAGAACAGCTTTTTGAGGAGAAAGGGTTTGATAATGCCAGCACAAACGACATTATCAACAGGATAGGGATAGCAAGAGGTACGCTGTATCATCATTTTGCATCCAAGGAAGAGATACTTGATGCCATCGTTGAGAGGATGACAAGAGAAGGGATCTCAAAGGCATCCCTTATCGTTAAGGAAAGAAGCGTTCCTATCTGTGAAAGACTTACTGCAGCGATCATGGCTTTAAACATAAAGGGAGGAGCGGCATCGGAGGTCTTTGATCAGATCCACAGACCGCAGAACGCGCTTCTTCATCAGAAGATGCAGGAAAGACTTTTAGAAGGAGTCGTACCGATAATCGAAGGGCTTATCAGGGAAGGAAACGAGACAGGTCTTTTTGATTCAGAGTATCCCAGGGAAGCGGCGGAAATGATCATGATATATTCAAGTGTTGCATTTGACGAGCTTACAAATCTTTCAAACGAGGACATATTAAAAAAGGGACAGGCATTTGCATATCATGCCGAAAAGCTTTTAGGCGCTAAGGAAAACACTCTAAAAGATGCCATCATGAATATAATAACTTCACAAAACAGATAAGGATAAGACGGGGTCATCATCTGACCCCATATATTTTAATCATATACCGACAACCTGTCGGTAATAAATCGAGGTAAATGCAATGGAAAACAGATCAAATTACAGAAGATTTCTTCTTTTATGGAGCGGTGAATTTGTATCATCGATCGGAAGCGGACTTACAAGCTTCGGACTGAGTGTCTATGTATTTCAAAAGACAGGGAGCGCTGCCGACATGGCGCTTGTTGCTCTTATTGGATTTTTACCCGTGCTTCTTTTGGGGCCGCTTGCGGGAGTGATCGCAGACAGATATGACAGATGCAGGCTAATGATCATCGGGGACGGAATGAGCGCCATAGGACTTGTATATATACTTGCATGCATGTTTGCCGGGAAAGACGGAGTCTTTCAGATATGCACAGGCGTTTTCATAAGTGCAGTCTTTTCATCACTTCTCGAGCCGACATACAGAGCACTTGTCACCGATATGCTGACAAAGGATGAGTATTCAAAGGCGGGAGGGATGATGAGCATTGCTTCAAGTGCAAGATATCTCATCTCGCCGCTTATCGCAGGTCTATTGCTTACAGTAAGCGATGTAAAGCTTTTGATCATCATCGATATCTGCACCTTTGCTCTTACTATCGTTTGCATCGCATCTGTAAGAAAAAGCCAGAAGTCTGCAAGGAAGAAAAAGGATGAATCATTTATCGAAAGCTTTAAGGAAGGCTTCATGGCTATAACCCAAAAAAGAGGCCTGATCGTTCTTATAGCGGTTTCCGCAGTGATGACATGCTTTATGGGAGCGATACAGATACTAGTCGAGCCGATGATACTTGATTTTCAGACAAGCAAGGTGCTGGGCATTACAGAAACTGTCTGTGCCAGCGGGATGCTCGTATCGAGCATGATCATCGGTGTGAAAGGACTTAAAAAGAATTTTTCAAGGATACTGAGCTTTTCACTGATGCTTTGCGGCATATGCATGATAGGCTTTGGATCCAGGGAGGACATATATGTGATATGCATCTTCGGATTCATGTTCTTTTTCATGCTGCCGTTTGCAAATAACTGCCTTGATTACCTTACCAGGATAAACATAGATCCGTCAAAACAGGGAAGAGCCTGGGGACTTATAAGTTTTCTTTCACAGCTTGGATATGTGTTTGCATATGCTTTTGCGGGGATCTTAGCCGATCGGATCGCGATAGCAAGAAATGTCGGTGTCGGACGAGGAGCCGCGATAGTAATAATGATCTCAGGCGTGATGCTTTCGCTATCGGCGCTTATGCTTTTGAGATTTAAATCTGTCAAGGAACTAGAAAAGGGTGAAAACAATGTTAAAGAGACTGATATTTAATGATCTTAGAAAAAACAGGCTGATAAATATCGCAACCTGCATATTCATGGCTGTCACGGCAATGCTTTTAGGTCTTTCCATCTTTCTTTTTGCGAGACTGTATTTTTCTATCGACATGCTTATGAGGGATGCGCAAACTCCTCATTTTCTGCAGATGCATACAGGCAGGATAGAAGAAGAAAGGATATATGCCTTTGCAAGGTCTAGAAAAGATGTTGAAAAGATGCAGATCCTTACATTTTTAAATCTTCAAAACAGCCAGTTATCGATAGGGGACATATCTTTTGAAGCAAATATGCAGGATAACGGTCTGTGTACTCAGAGCAAGAGCTTTGACTATCTTTTGGATGCCAAAAACGATGTGATCTATCCAAAAGAAGGCGAGGTATATGTACCTGTCGCATACAAAAACGAATATGATATAAAGATCGGCGACACATTTAATATCGGGAATGAAAAGCTTATCGTAGCCGGTTTTTTACGTGATTCGCAGATGAATTCCATGATGGCTTCCTCAAAGAGATTCCTTGTGAGTGAAGCCGATTATGAAAGGCTTAAATATCTTGGAAGCGAAGAATATCTAATAGAGTTTAGGCTAAAGCAAGGAAGCGATGTCAATGCATTTTATACATCATACAAGGACTGTTCTCTTTACGATAACGGACCTGCGATCACTTATCCTTTGATAAAGCTTATGAATGCTCTTTCCGACGGAATCATGATACTTGTCATCCTGCTTGTGAGCATAGTCATTCTATTCATATCAATTCTGTGCATAAGATATATCCTGCTTACTGAACTTAAAAAGGATATGAGACAGATCGGCATGATGAAGGCAGTAGGGATATCAGGAAAGGATATAGGACATTTATATATCTCAAAATATCTGATGCTTTCACTTATTGGATGTATTGTAGGCATGATATCTGCTCTTCTTACAGCAAAAAAGCTCTCTATAAATATCAGGGATCTGTACGGAGAGCCAGAGAATGCTCTTTTTATATATATCCTTATGCTTGTCTGTTCAGTCATAGGTCAGGCTATCATCCTGCTCTCTGTACGACGAAGCATTTCAAAGACCAAAAAGCAGTCAGCGATAGAAGCCCTTTTGGGAAATGCGGACATTTCAAAAAGGAAAAACATGTGGCTTACGGCTTCTGTTATAGTCGCATCTGCCGTTTTCATGATCCTTGTCCCTCTTGGAATGAAGGATACAATGGCAGATCTTGACTTTGTTACATACATGGGCATCGGCAACAGCCATATACGTGCGGATGTCAGACAAAACGATATCAAAAAGGAGACTTTCAGATTTATCGATGCGATCAAAAACGATGAGAGAGTAGACAGATACTGTCTGATGCAGACAGGATCCTACAAGGTAAAGCTTGAAAATGAAAATACATACGATCTGATGATAGAAAACGGAGATCACAGCGCCTTTCCGGTAAGCTACAAAAAAGGAGAAGCTCCCAAAAATGAAAACGAGATCGCGCTTTCAATACTAAATGCAGAGGAAATGGATCTTGATATAGGAGATCAGGTGATCGTATTTATGGAAAAAGACGGGAAAGAAAGCGAATGCAAATGCACGGTCTGCGGGATATATTCGGATATCACAAACGGAGGAAAGAGCGCAAAGGCCTGTCTTAAAGATGATACCGCACCGATCATGTGGAGCATCATATATATATCTTTAAAGGATGAAGGATCAGTAAGCGACTGGGTAAATGAATATCAGGATATGAGTGATGGGATAAAGATAGTTAAGATAAGCGAGTATCTTGACGGGATGTACGGTACGACTATAAGGAACATCGCAAATGCATCATTTCTGACTGTGATCTTATCGGGAGTGATCATCATAGTCGTTATACTGCTTTTGATGCGTCTTATCATCTTAAAGGAGAGAAACGAAAGCTCGCTTAAAAAAGCACTGGGATTAAAGACTTTTGATATATGTAAGGAATACTTTAAAAAACTGTCTGCCTATGTCTTATCCGGCATAGTATTCGGTGTGATCCTTGGCGTATTTTTAGGACAGAGACTGGCGGGAGCGTTGCTGTCAATGATGGGCGCACAGGGATTTAGGTTTGTTATAGATCCGCTCTCGACATTCATATATGTACCGGTGTTTATAGCTGCGTCGGCTTTTGCGGCCGCATTTATAAGTCTTGGGACTATAAAGAGTATAAGCGCTTCGGAATGTTTAAATAGCGGAATGGAATGATCTTGTTTAAGGAGGAAGTTATGAGTGCACTGTTAAGAGTTATCGATCTTAGAAAGGATGACATCCTTAAAGGAATAAGCTTTGAAATGCAAGCCGGCCAGATGATAGCCGTGATGGGACCTTCGGGATCCGGAAAATCCACGCTTTTATACAATGTATCGGGGATGGATCAGGCAGATAGCGGAGAGGTATGGTTATATGATACACAGATAGTGAGTCTTGATGAAGATGACAAGGCAGATATCAGACTAAACAGGATGGGCTTTGTCTTCCAGCAGATGAATATGCTTTCCAATCTGAATATCATTGATAACATAGCCTTCCCGGCAGTATGTGCCGACAGGAAAAATAAAAGAGAGCATTATATAAGGGCACAGAAGCTACTCGATGAATTTCATATTGGAGATCTGGCTCAAAGAAGCATAAAGGAAGTATCCGGAGGACAGCTTCAGAGAGCATGCATATGCCGCAGCCTGATAATGGATCCTCAGATCATATTTGCCGATGAACCGACCGGTGCGCTTAACAGGACAGCCGCCAAAGAGGTCATGGATGCATTCCTTGGGATAAATAAAAAAGGAGCGACAGTGATGATGGTCACACATGACAGCTGGATAGCCAGCAAGTGTGAAAGGATACTGTATATCCTTGATGGTCAGATAAGAGGAGAGCTCAGTCTTGGAAAGAGCGATCCAAACGAAGATAAGAATCGCGAGCAGAAGGTCGTGCACTGGCTTGAGTCAATGGGATGGTGACAACAGCGATAAAAATTACAAATAAATAAAAGAAAAAAAGACAAATCAGCTTAATAAATGGTAAAATAAGATCATAGATATATTGTTTTCAATGAGGGAATGATTATGACTTGTTCTATCGAAGAGCTGAATATAGTTTCACTGATACTAAGAATGCTGATCGCGACGCTCCTTGGCGGAGTCATCGGTCTTGAAAGGGGTGCGAGCGGACAGTCTGCGGGCATCAGAACATTTGCACTCGTATGTGTCGGAGCCGCAGGATGCGCGATAGTCAACCTTTATCTGTTCTATACTACCGGTTCTGCTGATACAGCGCGTATTCCTTCTACTGTAATATCAGGTATAGGCTTTCTCGGAGTAGGAACCATAGTCGTTACCGGAAAGAACTATGTCAGAGGACTTACGACTGCGGCGACTTTATGGAGTACCGCGGTCCTTGGACTGCTTGTCGGCTCAGGTTTCATCGCAGGCAGCTTCATCTGCTTTCTGACAATAATGTTCATCGTTGTCGTTTTAAATAAAGCTTCTATGTTCCAGGAAGAGATCGCCAGCAAGTTCATGATGTATCTTGAGCTTGACCGCGAAGCGGGCATTGAGAATTTCCTTGAATACATGAACTCTCACGGATACGATGTCTCTGTGCTCGAAAAGCAGAACGCATCGATCCATGCAGATGATATAGGTCTTTTAGTAAGCTGCAACATACATAAGCATAAATCCCATACAAATCTTATAAACGATCTTTTCACGCTCGATTCTGTCCATTACGTGGAGGAGATCAAGGCTTAATTCGCGTTTTTTCATTTGCCTTGTGACTTTAGATAAGATTCAAGTTCTTCATCGGAAAGCCTAAGATACTGTGTTATCGTTTCTTTGTCATCGGTGATGATCCTTCCGCCTATGAAAGTATAAGAGATACCGTTTTCTTTTTTGGTATCTTCTAAGGGATAGAACTTGTATTCATCATATGCATACTCTGTTATATTCCCGTCAAGATCAAAAACGGCACTCCCGTCATCGTTTATTATGAGATATCCTTTGCTTTCAGTCTCACGCATCTTTAGCATTTCCTCATAAGTCTCGCCGTCTTTTACAATACCGACCCTCTTATAATATCCAGGCTGTACTTTGCCTATATTCGGATCGTTTCTCCAGTCGATCGCATCTGTGTCTATAGAAGCGGGATCAGCTGTGACAGCTGTCTCATTATCCTTT
>CADAPR010000095.1 GCA_902789785.1 uncultured Lachnospiraceae bacterium | reverse complement strand
ATCTTTCCTTCTCCTTTAAACATGTGACAGACTCTCATCTGCGAAAAATGATCGCCGTCATATGAGCACTCAATGCAGTAGTCATCTTCCCTGCGGCTTAACCTGTACCACATGGTCTTTATATCTGCATCGATCTCAGTTGTCGCCCAGTCGGAATATCCGTTATTTGTCACAACGGATCCCAGATGCTGAAACTTTTCATTCTCATATTCAACGGATGCTTTAAGCCAGTTATCGCTGTCAAGATACATTACTATACCGCACTGGTCAAAGCGATGATGGCTTTTTGTAAAATCAGTCTTTACAACAAAGGAAAAGAACTTTTCTTCGGTAGTGATCTGAAGTACAGGTGCATTATCATTTCTGAAATGATAATATGTTCTCTGCCAAAGATCCGTATGCGGAGCGGTCGTTATCAGAATCTTTTCATTACTGAGGACACAGTCCTTTGGCTGTCTGAGCCATTCCATCTTTTTTATATCAAACATAAATCCGACCTCTTATCTATGGTTAATAGTAATCTTCTTCCTTTGAGCCCATATAGATACTGTATATCAGGCAGGCGATAGTCACAGCCAGTCCGAAAAAGACTGTTGTATGAGCACCGTTCTTTTTGCCGCCTGCAAGCTCGAGCGGATTATCGGGATTATATCTGACCGAAATAGTAGCCCCTTCCTTGTACTCATTATCCGAGGTGATCGGTCTCTGATATGATTTTTCAGCCGTGCTGTATCTGACGGTCACCGTCCAGTCATTGTGATCATCTGATGAGCTTCTGGATTTTTCACACTTTACAACCTTCGCGCTTGTCTGAACATATCTGTTGTATTTTGCACTGTATATGAGCCCGATCACAAAGACAAACATTCCTATCACCGCAAAAAACCTTGCCAGACCTACTTCACTTCTTCTCATAAATCCACCGCCTTCATAGTTAATATATTCTCTTTTCCAAACTTAACCTGTGTTTTATCATTTTTTCTAGGTTTATCTGCTACGATTTGATTCCATTTTGTTTCAACCAATTTAGCTCAATTTGTACCTGGTATATTTTCTGTTAAAAATCCAGACTATCGCTGTTCAAAAGAAAGTACTTCATTCCCATGATCACATATCCTTCTTCATTTCTCCATGGTTTTGAAGAGCCATTTACTATTACGATTTTTTTGAATGAATCGGGAATTTTCCTAAATGAATTAAATTCCTGCAGCTGTTTTTCTTCTGTAGAAAGATCATATGCGACCTGAATATAGTAGCGTCCGTTTCCCATATTGGTCACAAAATCTACTTCCAGTTGTTTTCGCACGTTTTTACCTTCACGGTTTCGCTGATTTACTTCCACTACGCCAACGTCAACAGAATATCCTCTTGCTAAAAGTTCATTGTACACAACATTTTCCATAAGGTGCGTTGGTTCCTGCTGTCTGAAATTCAATCTGGCATTTCTAAGACCGACATCCGTAAAATAGTATTTTAAATTAGCGGCTATGTATTTTCTACCCTTGATGTCATATCTGTTTGCTTTGGAAATCAGATATGCATTTTCTAAAAGATCTATATGGGCTGATATCGTTTTATGTGTATAGTGACCATGCCTTTCTGTAGTAAACGTATTTGATATCTTCGTTGGATTAGTCGGTGCTCCGATAGCTGACGCAAGGATATCTACAAGTATGTTTATCTCATCCTTGTTTTTTATCTTATTACGCTCAATAACATCCCTCATATATACATTGTCAAAGCTTCCTTTAAGATAGTCCATCTTATGCTTTGCATTATTCATATCCATAAGAGCCGGCAATCCGCCATAGTTCAAATACTCATCCCAGGCATCATCGTATTCCCCGCCAAAAGCCGAATAGAATTCCGCGAAGGTAAGCGGATACATATGTATCTCATCTCCTCTTCCCCTGAACTCTGTAATTATATCCTTTGACAAGAATCTTGAATTGCTTCCCGTGACATATACATCAACATTCTCTATCCTTAGAAGAGAATTTAACACCTCCTCAAATCTGTCCATGAATTGAACTTCATCCAGCAGAACAAAATACATTTCATCATCCGTGATCTTCTCTTTAATATAGCTAAAACAAACTTTTGGATCACGCAATTCATCAGCGTCAATACCATCCAGAGCAATCTCAATTATATGGTCTGCGGTTACGCCATTATTAAGGAGGTATTCTTTATACAGTTTAAATAATAAGAACGATTTCCCGCAACGCCTAATTCCGGTAATAACCTTTACCATTCCATTATTCTGGCGCTCGATCAGTTCATTTAAATAAGTGTCCCTTTTTACCAGCATTTCATTACCTCTTTATGCGGATTGCCGCATTTTATGGTAATATAATACTATCTTTAAAGGAAAAAATCAAATGTTTATTACCATCTTTTGCGTCAGGCCGCATTTTTAGGTAATATTTTTATATAATAAAACAGGGGTTGTCGCTTTAGATATAAAACGACAGCCCCTTTGCTTTTTATATTTATCTGTTTTCGTTAACGTATATCTGTACTTTGCTCTGTATTACCTTTGCAACAGCCTCCGCGCTCTTTTGTCCGTCAAAGTAGCCTGAAGCCTCTTCCAATACAATGTTTGTTATGCTTTCATTATAGTTTACAAGGCTGTCTGCAGTACCAAGCACTTCAATAAAGGCATCGATATCAGCCTGTGTAGGAGGATCGACCTCAACCTCTTTTCCGTCAAGCCAGTAGCTTTCCTTTACGACCTGCTCCTTGCCGTTCTCATCAATGTATGTCTGAGGTTTTGTAGCCTCCTGCCCTCTCTTTTTGAGAGCAGCCTTATTGATGGGGAATCCGTATGTGATCTTGTCCTGGAAGTCATCTGATATATATGTACGGATGAACTCCCATGCGCCGTCCTTGTACTGTGAATCAGCGCTTATTGCAAGTGCATTGTCAAAACCGATCGTATTTCCGCTGCCGTTTGATGTAGGGAAGCCGATGAATCCGAGTTCTTCTCCAAACATTACAGTCCTGTAATATGACATGCTGTCTCTGAAATCATACAGTCCCATCGTCATTACGAGCGCTCTGTTTAAACGAAACTCTGCTTCGTACTCTTCCCAGTTGTCCTCTTCGTAATCCGGAGGCATTACAGGAAGGTTATCGGTAAACTCAAGTACCTTTATGAATTCGGGCGAATCAAACTTTACTTCTCCCGTGTTCATATCAACAAATTCATCCCTGTCATAGCTCATGACATTTCTGATGAGCTGTTCCTTTGTTGTATCTGATGAGAATACCTTTACATTATCGCCCATATCCTTTGCTATGTTTTCAAGTTCTGTAAGCGAAAGGTTCTTATCTCCAACAACAGACTTCTTTCCAACAAGAGTATTGACATAAAACGTAGGTGTGATGCAGTAGAGCTTTCCGTCAAACGTCATAGCATCAAGGACGTTTTCCATGTAGTCTGAACGATCAAATTCGCTGTCTTTTTCCATATATGAGTCAAGGGGTTCGAATGCTCCCTTGGCAAAATAGTTGGAAATGTCCATTGATGTATTAAGCAGCATAATGTCAGGCATGGTGCCTGCGATTATGTCATTGTTTATAGCATCCAACATCGCATTATAATCACCGTCTTCGGTATTGTTTGAATAATCCTTTACGATGATCCTGTAGTTATCACTGCCCCTGTTAAAGAGGATTATATTCTTCTTTATATCGGTCCCTATATACATGCCGCCGAGTGTGAGTGTCTTTTTTGCTGCGGATTTTTCAGGCGAAACCTTTGTAAACTTTGCAGTCACATTAGATCCGCCATCACCAAGCTCATCATAGAAGCTTCCGTAAAACGTATTGTCATCGACCTCAATGATGTTAAAGATGTTGTAGCAGCAAAGATCGCTGGCTACGTAATCGATAAACTTTGTGATGTCCTTGTCGCCCAGGTTGTAATAAAATACACCCGTTGAATTGCTGAGTATAAGATCATGAACGTTTCCGGCAGATACATTGTAGTTCCACAGATTTATCGGAACCTCAAGATCTTCCTGCTTTTTGCCTGTTTCAAGATCGTAGGTTGCAAGAGAAGGCTTATCGGCTCCGTATACCATTGCTGCTATCCTGCCGTCTCGAAGGATGAATGAGCTTCCCCATTCAACATCACCGTTTATCTCTCCGATGTGGTTCTTTTTGTTAAATTCATCGTCATAAACATCAACACCGCCGTTTGTAGCTAGCAAAAATCCGGTGTCGGTGGGCTTTATCGAATATGCGTAGAAGTAATCCTGCGCACTTTCGCCTGTGATCTCCTTTTCAAAGAGACTGTTTCCGTCCTTGTCATATCCTGCAACAGAAAACTGGCTGTTATATTCTCCGCTGACATCGTTAAGTGCGTATTTCTCGGTCAGCAGATATATATTTCCGTTCTTGTCAACAGCAAAGTCATTTACTCCCTGATCAGTGAATGCAAATGAGATCTCGTTGTTTGTATTGCCGTTAAGATCACTGCATACGATCTTTACATCAAGCTTTGTTTCATCGCTAACTGTGTATTCTTCAGGTTCCTCTTCTGTTGAATTCTCAGTTGCCGCTTCAGTTGCCGCTTCAGCTTCAGCTTCAGCCGCAGGCTTTTTATCATCAGCCACTCCTTCGGTATAAAGGATAGGACCCTCTCCTGTCTCTTCACCTTCCGGATAGCTGTACTCGCAGTACATCACGTACAGACTGTCATTGAAGATCTTGCATCTTCCCGAGCCTTCAGTATCGCTTATCAAAACCTCGCTCTTGTAAACGTAATTATCGATATCGGAAATGAGTTCCTCTATCGATTCCCCCTTTTTGTTCTTGTCCTTTTTCTTGTCGGACTTTTTAGAATCATCGCCTTTGCCACATCCTGTCATCATGACAGCTATGATTAACACCATCAAAAGCGATAAGATCCTACTCCTTTTTTTCATTTTGACTCCTCCTTTGAAAGTTTTTGATCATATATATAAGATTGTGTCTTATCCGTTTTTTGAAAGCTTTGAATGCTTCGCTTCTTATAAGCTTTATCATAAAGACTGCAAAGATAATGAGGTTTGCAGTCACTATCACCCAGATGATCAGATATCCAAGGGCAAATACATCCTCCCATGCCCTTGCGATGTTTTCATAGTAGGGAAAGACTACGCCCTTTGTTGACATGCTCCTTATGCCTTTTTCATGATTTATGTCAACCATTCTGTCCCTGTTGTATCTATAGCTGTTCTCAACTATTACAAGGTCATCGGCTCTCTCTGAGAGTACTTCCCTGACTAGCTTTATAGCAGATCCGTCAACAGGATCGGGGATTATCATCTCATAATCATAACTGCCGTAGATCCTTCCGTATGCTTTAAGGCTCTTAAGGCTTAAAAAGCACATGGGCTCGTCAAGACCGGCTGCTTTTGCAAACTTTCCCTCATCCTTTTTTATGACTCCCTTTACGATATGAGGGACATTTCCTATCATGACGCTCTGGCCCGCAATATCGGAAGATCCGAACAGTTTCCATGCCGCATCCTCATCCAGTATGACACCGTCATCCATTACGTCATCATCGTAAAGATATGAGCCGTTTAGAAGGTTCATCGGATGAAATATGAAAAAGTCCTTCTCAACACCGTATGCGGTAAGCTCAAGACCTGCCGAATCCGAGTTTATGCTTATCTTTCCTGTGATGCTTACGGCATACGGAAAGCTTATCCCGCTCTTATCCTTCTTTCCCGAAAGATCAGAGTAGGCGCTCTCGTCGAGTTTTTTCTGGATCTGATGAGAAAGATCGGTAAAATACAGCTCCTCAGTCTTTTCGGTATCGCTTACAGGATACATTATGGAGATCTGGGCTACCATTCCCTCTTCTGACCATCTTGACGCGGCCATCTGATCGTAAAGACTATTCTTTTTAACATTTATACATATGCACAGCACAATGGCTAAAATGAGCGATATAGCAGCGCATATGACTATCTTTTTCTTCATAGCTTAGTTATCCGACAGTCTTACCTGCTGTCCTGCCGATATAGGCTTGTCCGATGTGGTAATGACATATGTCCATTCATTGATATCGGCATTTATCGCCGTATTAAGGTCATCGCTCACTATCACTTCCACATCTATCCTTTTTGCCTTGTAACGGTTTCCGAAAGGCGTGCTCTTTTCTTCGATCGTATAGATGAACTTGCCTTTGTTATCCTCTCTTATGGCGCTGTTTGGAACGACCTTGTCATATTCTCTGGATTTCTGTCCTATCGATATGCTAAGACTCTCTCCGTTTGTCACATCACCCTCTACACTGAAGACAAGCTTCTTTCCCTTTCCGGGATTCTTTGGATCGTTTACGATCTTGTTTAGCTTTACCATTATGTTCTCGCTGTAATACCACGAGTTCTGAAGGCTTGCAACATCACC
>CADAPR010000094.1 GCA_902789785.1 uncultured Lachnospiraceae bacterium | reverse complement strand
CACTGTATTGACTTTTGTAGTCAATATCTTTGAGGGGACAGCTATCTATCTCATTTATCAATGCTTCGATATACTGTTTTCTGACGTTTGTGTCTGCTGTATCCGAAAGAAAGTCACAGTACAGACATTTTCTAATACAAAAGGGGATATGTACATATATCCCCAGTTTTTTCTTATCGTTCATATCAATCCTCGTCAAGTTTGAGCACGCTCATAA
Organism: uncultured Lachnospiraceae bacterium; assembly: GCA_902789785.1. Classification (GTDB taxonomy): domain Bacteria; phylum Bacillota; class Clostridia; order Lachnospirales; family Lachnospiraceae; genus Colinaster. Next base: position 9,632 of record CADAPR010000094.1, on the reverse strand, counting down.
ATGCCTTCTGCGGCACCTCGACGCTGCCTATCTGGCGCATTCGCTTCTTTCCTTCCTTCTGTTTTTCAAGAAGCTTCTTCTTACGAGTTATATCGCCGCCGTAGCACTTTGCGAGCACATCCTTTCTGAGTGCCTTTACAGTCTCTCTGGCAATGACCTTTCCTCCGACTGCTGCCTGTATAGGTATCTCAAACAGATGTCTGGGGATCTCTTCCTTTAACTTCTCGCACATCTTTCTGCCTCTCTCGTAGGCACTTTCCTTGTGTACAATGAACGAAAGAGCATCAACCTCTTCCTTGTTGATGAGTATATCAAGCTTTACAAGCTCTGACTTTTCATATCCCTTAAGGTCATAATCAAATGATGCATATCCTCTTGATCTGCTCTTTAATGCATCAAAGAAATCATAGATTATCTCATTAAGAGGCAGCTCGTATTTTAAGAGCACTCTTGTCTCTTCCATGTAGTCCATGCTTATATGCCTGCCGCGTCTTTCCTGGCAAAGCTGCATTATGGGACCGATAAACTCGGTCGTTACCATGATCTCAGCATTTACGATAGGCTCTTCCATGTATTCTATCTCGGAAGGATCCGGAAGGTTTGAAGGATTTGTGAGCTCTATCATCTCGCCGTTTGTCTTGTGGACTCTATATATAACTCCCGGAGCGGTCGTAACCAGATCGAGGTTATATTCTCTTTCAAGCCTTTCCTGGATTATCTCAAGATGCAAAAGCCCCAAAAAGCCGCATCTGAAACCAAATCCTAAGGCTATCGATGTCTCAGGTTCAAAATGAAGGGATGCATCATTTAGCTGAAGCTTTGCAAGAGCATCCTTAAGATCCTCGTATTTTGCGCTGTCAGCAGGATACATTCCGCAGTAAACCATGGAGCGTACTTCCTTGTATCCGGGGAGCGCTTCATCACATGGATTTTCATCATCCGTTACTGTATCGCCTACAGCAGTATCCTTTACATTCTTGATAGAAGCAGTGATATATCCTACCATTCCCGCGCTCAGTTCATCACATGGTATGAACTGGCCGGCACCGAATGTTCCGACTTCTACGACCTCGCATACTGCACCTGTAGCCATCATCCTTATCCTGCTGCCTCTTTGAACGCTTCCGTCCATGAGTCTGCAAAAGATGATGACTCCTCTGTATGAATCATACAGCGAATCAAATATGAGCGCCTTAAGAGGTGCGTTTGGATCACCCTTTGGAGGCGGGATCTTTTTTACTATCTGTTCAAGGACCTCTTCTATTCCTATCCCGTTCTTAGCGCTTATAAGCGGAGCATCCTGAGCTTCCAAACCTATGACATCCTCTATCTCATCTATAACTCTCTGAGGTTCAGCGCTTGGAAGATCTATCTTGTTTATAACGGGAAATACATCGAGGTTATGATCAAGTGCAAGATATACGTTTGCAAGAGTCTGCGCCTCTATCCCCTGAGCCGCATCAACAACAAGTATAGCCCCGTCGCAGGCAGCAAGCGATCTGCTGACCTCATAGTTAAAGTCTACATGTCCTGGAGTATCGATAAGGTTAAAGATATACTCGTTTCCGTCTTTTGCCTTGTATACGGTCCTGACGGTCTGAGCCTTTATCGTGATGCCTCTTTCCCTCTCGATATCCATGTTGTCAAGGACCTGTTCCTGCATCTCTCGCTCGGTGAGCAGTCCCGTCTTTTCTATTATCCTGTCCGCAAGGGTGGATTTTCCGTGATCGATATGCGCAACTATACAGAAGTTGCGTATCTTTGACTGATCAACTTTTGCCATATCTGTTCCTACTTTGTCTTTTTCTTTTTATCATCAGCCACAGGTGTCGCAGAGGCTTGAGCCCCGCTGTCCTGAGTCTTTTTATCGTCTTTTAAGCCTGTCGGGTTTTCACGAACTGTCTTAAGGATATATCTTCTCACATCCTTGTCGGCAGTAACCGTAAATACATCTCCCGCGCTTTCGACATCCGTCGCGGCATTGATCTCCTCGACCTCTTCAAACTTGTCGTTTATGATCCTTGCCTTGCCTTCCTTTATCACAAGAGCATAGCCGTTTGCAAAGCTTGTAGCATCATCATAGGTATCCTTTATGGGCTTTCCCTTAAGATCAAGATATCCGTACTTGTTGCCGTCTCTGTAGAGCCAGTAATCAGCATCGTTCATGAATATCTCATCATATATCGCAACGACTATCTTGTCCGAAAGGGTCTCGTTTGTCATGCCCTGACCCTTTGTGATATCTATGAGCACATCCTTGTCGCCCACCTTTAATACCATATATTTGCCGAAGTTGTAATATGTCTCTCCGTCATATATATAGTCCTTGGCTTCCACTGCGCCGTTATTGAAGTTTCCGAGCGCGAATCCCTTCTTTGCATCCGCCTTCATAAACGATGTATCAAGATCGGCATACCATGTTCCCTTGTCCGTATACCATGAGTATGAATCCTCGACATCAAAGCGATCCTTGTATACAAAGTATCCGCCGTTTGGAGCATTGAGTATCTCGTTCATGTGATAGACAGGTCCTGTGCTTGAGTCAGGCTCTTCGACAGAGCTTTCCTCATCATCTGCCTCAGCTCCGGATGCTGTGGTCTCATCTGTTTCCTCAGTATCCTCGGTATCCTCTTCTGTCTCGTCTTCTAAGTCGGCATCTTCCTCGTTCTCATCGGTGTCATCTTCTTCTATCTCGTTGCCGTCTTCATCGACTTTCTTTTCCTTTACCTTCTTGGTCGTCGATTTTTTCTTGTTTGTCTGACGTATGACCTTGTTATCCTCTTTCCACTTTGCCACCTGAGCATCAAACTTGTCCATGCCGGGAGCCTTTGCAAACCATGTGATCTTTCCGTTCTCATCCATGGTACCGCAGTTTAAATTCGTAGGTTTTGTATCCTGGTCCTCTGTAGGCTCTGCACTGAATCCCATGACGGCGGTCATACCGTCTCTGAATCCGTTAAGTGAAAACTGATCATTTACATACAGCATTAAAAATGCCTTGCCGGGCTTGTCTATCCTGTAGTACTCGACTCTGTTCTTTCTGCTGTTTTCTGCATCTTCCTTGGCAAGTATGTAGACATTTCCGGATGCGATCACCGCATCGTTTCCCTCATAGAGCTTTTTGCCTGTATTATCAAACAATGTGTAAGTCGTGGTAACTTCCTCATACGAATAGGTCGTTCCGTCCTTGTCGATAGGACAAACATCCCTTCCTTTGTCGGAAGCTCATCTATCTGGCTGTATTTGACAGGAGCGATCTCCTTGCCTTCATAATCGATGGCGCCGTACAGATCACCTTTTTTTACTATGACAGATCCGCCGTCAGCATAGATGCAGTCATCATATCTCGCATTTCCCTGTGCGATGCTCAAAAGGCTCTCTTTTGGAGGTTCCTCTTCAACTACAGCTTTTGTTACAGGAGCGTAAGTAACCTTCTCTTCTGGTTCCTCTGTGGGAACAGCGACCGCGATCACAGGCTCCTCTTTATCTATGGCAGTATTCTTGCCGCCCATCAGGCTGGCTGCATAAATTGCTGCGAGAAGTACAAAGACACCTCCTGCGGCAACGATGCCTATCTTGATCTTCTTTGCAAGATCACCCTTATCAGGCTCTTGCGCAGGCGCTTCTTCCGGCGTAGGTTCTTCTTCTGTTACAGGCTGTACATCATCAGAAGCTTCGCTTTCCGTTACAGCCTCTTGTGTTTCTGTTTCAGTGTTATCTGTCTGTTCTGTCACAGTTTCATTTTCCGATACAGTTTCATTTTCAGCCGCTGTATCATCTACAGGCTGTTCAATATCATTGATATTTCTGTCCTCTTCCATCGTTTCACTCCTCATTTATTGCTAACGGCTGTGTCCGCCGCCACCATGGCTGTGGCCACCTGACGATATATGTCCGCCCGAGCCGCTGCTTGTTTCTATCTTTACCTTCGATACGCTCTTTCTTAAAAATACATCTCCCTGATGAGTTATAGTAGGCCTTCCGTTCTCAACATAAGTCGTGCTTTTTGTTGTCTTATCACCGACCTTGCTCGACCAGTTAAAAAGTACATATATGAGTGCTACAGCCAGTGAGAATATCGCTATATACAGAGGCTTTAACACTTTGAGAGCCTTAGCGGAGCCGCCTTCAAAGTAGGAAGGCAAAAGTCTTATCACTTGTGAATAGGCTGCATAATAATCATCTTCGTCTGAATAATCATCCAGATCAGCCAAGGCTACATCCATGATCTCCTCGCAGTCAGACTGTGAAAGCGTCTGCATCGCCAGTCCGCTCGTGGATATCCATGAGTAGACCCTTCCGGTTCTTTCTTCGCGATGAAGGTTGTCGATAAATACTATGCTGTTTCCGTATGCCTTGTCATATCCCATCTTATGCTCATCGGCAAAGTCATCGGCATATTCCATTACCCACTGACTGGGTTGAGATTTATACCCCTCCAGGGAAAGAGACCGATCAAGAGTTATAACTGCTATATCGCATTTGACCCTGTCCTCTATTGATGAGATAAGCTCATCAAGCTCTCTTTCCTGGGCATCGGTCAGATTCTCGGCATAGTCAAATACGTTTCCTGTAAGATCCGTATCCTCGTTTGTCCAGGTGATCTCAGTACTACCCGATTTTGATATCCTGACACCGATGCATACAATCGCCATTATCGCTATCAGTATGAACGGTATCTTAAAATAGTTAAAAAACTGTTTCATATCTTCTCCTAAAGCAGCATTCCTCTGATAAGAAAACCTGCCAACATCGTAAGCACAAATACAGTAACACCGTAAGCCACAACCTTGCCTTTGGCTACGGGAGTGACTCCCAATACCTTGCCGGTCTGGCCGTTGACATGATACTTGTACTCCTTGCCCTGATAGCTGTAGATATATTCCCATACGGGAAGCAGAGCATAGTCTACGGCTTTCTTTATAGGATTTATATTCTCATGGACGTTGGTGACGGTTGCATATCCTGTCACGGTAGCTTCCATCATGGCCTTTGAATCCTTCATGACCTTTGTGACTGCTCGAGGTGTGAGCTCCCTCTCGCCCATGTTGTATTTCTCGGCTAAAAAGCCTGACATGTACTTATCCTGATGTTGCTCAAGCTCTTTGTAGTTATAAGGCTCGATAAGATCCATGAGTCCGTCATCCATTGCAATGGATGCATCAACAGGGACCTTCTCAAAATCAGCATACATCTGTCTTGTTATATCAAAGTAGGATGTCTCGGTATACCGATATGAGCCGCTGACCCATGTCCGGACCTTTGTTCCGGTCGCCTGATAGTTCATGTCGCTGTGGTAGTCATACATGAAAAACGGCACATAGCTGCCTTCCATCTTGTCAAGACTGGCATTGGATAAAAAACCGGCAGGTGTAAAGGGTCTGTTTGAAAACTCCTTTTTCAAAAGCTCCTTGGCATCCTGCTTGCCTATCTTGAAAGGTATGATTAAATGCGGCAAAAACTTTCCGCTTACTCTTTCATCCAGTACGACATAGTTTCCGCAGTTGGGACATTTGGTCGCAGAGGTATGCTCGGTTATATCTATCGGAGCTCCGCAGCTTGCGCATGTCACCTTTGTCTCCTCGGTTATCTGCGGTGTTGCCATCTTTTCTTCAGAATCAATAGATTCGCAGTGCGGACAGCACATAGCCTTCTTTTCAGGGCTGTATACTATATTTCCGCCACAGTTTTTGCATCGAAATAACATAAACTACATCCTTTCGGGCGCGCTAAATCCAAGAATCTTAATGCATTCTTCAAGGATCTTTTTACATGTAACGAGTAATGATATATAGCTTTCCTGTTTATTTACATCTTCCTCGGCAAGGATCCTGCACTCATGATAAAAGCCGTTAAAGCTGTTTGCCAGATCATATATATATGAGCAGATCTTATAAGGAGCCAGATCCTCATATGCCGCTTCAATGGAAGCAGCAAATTTCGTGATATCCATCATCAGATCCTTCTGATGTTTTGAATCTATGACGCTTATCCTTGCATCGGCTGCTTTTTTCCCGTTTGCCTCATATTTTGCAAGGATGGATTTGATACGCACGATGGTATAGAGGATATATGGACCCGTGTTTCCTTCAAATGAAGTAAACTTGTCTATATCAAAGACATAATCCTTTGTAGGCTGGTTTGAAAGATCACCGTACTTAACAGCCGCAAGAGCAACGATATCGGCAGTCTTTCTTGCTTCGTTTTCATCGACCTCTCGATTGTCTGTTATCTTTTTATACATCTCATCATTGATCTCTTTAAGAAGAGACTCAAGACGCATAACTCCGCCTTCACGTGTCTTGAAAGGCTTTCCGTCCTTTCCGTTCATCGTACCGAATCCGAGGAATGCGAGTTCGGTATCATCTTTAACGATGCCTGTCTTTTTAGCACACCTGAACACCTGAGTAAAATGCATCTCCTGACGCTTGTCTGTTATATACAGTATCTTGTCGGGAGCTGATGTACTCATACGATCAAGAAGCGTCGCAAGATCCGTTGTGGTATATAAAGCCGCTCCGTCTTTTTTTAGTATCATGCACGGAGGTATCTCTTTTGCATCGTCATCCTTTTTGATGTCTACGACAAGAGCGCCTTCGCTTTCATAAGCAAAGCCCTTATCCTTCATCATCTGTACCATGTCTTTGATATAAGGCTTTGCATCGCTCTCACCCTTCCATAACTCAAAGGAAACATGAAGCTTGTCATAGTTTCTCTTAAGATCAGGTATTGAAACGCTCATTATATGCTTCCACAGTGCAGTACGTCCCCTGTCTCCCTGCTGAAGCATGAATGTATCATTCATCGCTTCTTCCTTGTATGCCTCATCTTCTTTTGACTTTGCGGAAGCGGCAGGATATATCTCCTCAAGATCAGATAATGTAAAAGGAGGTTCATCCGGATAATCGCCTGTGTAGTCACTGTCAAAGTATACAAGATCAGGCTGCCTTTTTCTCAATTCCGTCATGATAAGACCCATCTGCAGGCCCCAGTCTCCAAGATGGATATCACCTGTGACATCATCTCCCATGTAGCGACAGAGATTCTTTACGCACTGTCCTATAACGGCACTCCTTAAGTGACCTACATGAAGAGGCTTTGCCACATTCGGTCCGCCGTAATCTATGATCATCTTTTTTGAGCTAACAGCTTCAAGTCCGAACTTGTCGGATGTACTCATCTTGCTTACATAATCGATCAGAAAGTCATCTGAGATGTTCATGTTTATGAATCCCGGATTTATAACTTCGACATCCTTGACTGCCTTGCATTCAGCCAGCTTATTTGCAACATCATTTGCTATCATGGCCGGAGCCTTTTTATAGAGCTTTGCGCCTGCCATGGCACCGTTGCACTGCACCTCGCAAAGATCGGGTCTGTTCGACCATGTGACCTTTCCAAGCGCCGCATCATAACCAGCCGCCTCAAAAGCCTGTGCTATTTCGTTTCCTATCAAATCCAATATCTTTTTCATCTTAAAATTCCTTATCTATATGTAAAAAAATCCTAAATATTATACTCGTTTTTCATTATAAATACAATCAATACGTCCAGTCCTCAAAGAAGATACGTTTCTCCTTTACCCTGCCGTGACGCTTGTTGTATTCGTTTGCGGTAGCTATACCGATAAGAATCGATCCAGCAATAAGCAGATATACCCACCATGCGATCGAAAGCCAGAGCTCTCTCGTCGAGCTTATGAGTAAAAGAGCAAGCGTAACGACCGCCATGATAAACCACTGCTTCTTTCTTGCAAGATATGACCAAATAATGACGCCTACCATGATTATTCCTAAAAACAGTGCATCCGTCAGCTCATATGTTTCTATCGCAGATATAAGCTGGACAAGGCTGCAGATGCAGGCGATGATGTATGTGACCCAGCCCGGTCTTTCATCAGTACCTGAACGGTATACCACGATCATGTTAAACACGGCAGCAAGCATGATGCCCGTTATACGCCATTCGATCTCCCACTCGCTTGATATGTAAAGCCAGGGCTGTGTGAACCACGCAAATAAAACGATAAGAGACGAAGCTGTAAGTACTGCCCTGTTTTTATTTGAATCCCTGTTGTCATCATATCTTCTGTAAAAGCTTAGTACAAATACTGCAAGCAGGAGTATTCCCATACAGCGAACACCGTCATCTCTTTTGTTTATGATCTCGATCAGCGGGATAATACCCGAGATATTGATCCAGTCATCCACCCATGTCCTGTTTGCACTGGTTCCTTCAAGAAATCTGTGAAGCACAAATCCAAGGATGGTTGAAACGATAAATGCACACACGAATGCCCAGATCGGCGGATCATACTCAAACATCAGTACATAGATCTGTATGACTGGCAAAAATGACCATTTAGACAGTCCGGCAAAATGCTGATAGACCATATATGCCGCACCGATAAGCGCCGCAAGAATGAATATACCCTTTGCATCAACACTCGATGCAAGGAATGAAAATGCGGCAAGTACTAATCCGGTCTCGATAAGAAGCTTCTTGCTCTTTTTCATGTAGGCATATACAAACATGCCTATCACACCTGCCAGATATACGGCTATCTTGTAAAAGAATATCCTCTCATCCTCATATGAAAATGCACTTATGGATGCAAACTCTATCGTAAAGCAAACGGCAAGTATTATTGTCCAGAGATAGCCAAGACCTTCCTTGTACTTTCTGTATATGAGTGAGATCAGAGAGGTTCCTAACATGAACATGAGGATTGCCCACTCGGATATGAATTCATCTTTAATATAAAAGAACGGCTGCATCGCAAGATCTATCGTAAATATGACTGCCGCAAAGGTTAACAGTATGTTTTGAACATATATATTCGTTCTCCTGTAAAAGCTGACAAAATATAGCGACAGAAGAATGAATGCAAAAAATACCCATTTTTCGCCTTCGTTTGAGATAACGATTATCGCGCATACGGCAGGTATCACGGCAGCTATAGAGAGCCACTCGATCCTTGATCTGTCCTCATTTCTTTCAAAGATATTCTTTTGAACAAATCTTGTACCGATGACAGTGATTGCAACGATCGCATACATCAGAATGAATCCTATGATGCGGCCTTCTGATATGTCAGACATATGCTCAGAAATGATATCGCTTAAGAGCATGATTAGGGAATAATATATGATGCATGCCGGTATGATGCCCGTAAAGTTCTGTCTGTCCTTTCTTTGAAGGATGTATTCGATCACTGCTACAGATATCAGGATATATAAGAATATTTCTTCCGAGCCTGAGACTGCGGATATAGAAGTGATCACCGCAAAGATCTGCATGAATGCGGTCGATACATAAACCTGTCTCTTTTTAAACAGGTCATATGCGTAAACTAAAATGAGTACCGTCCAGGTAAGTATAAGATCGTATGTCCTGTCAGGAAGCATCCTGTCAGACATGCAAAGGCATATGATGCTGAGACCTCTTGCTATCGCTCCTATCCCCGTATCAGAATTAAATCTGTCTTTGATAAACAGATAACCTAAAATGATGACCGCTATGCCCACTGCATAAAAAGCCAGTGCATCACTAAGTTCGGTCTCGATATGCCTGTCAAAGTCAAAGACTGTTTCAAGCGTTGCCAGGCATATAAGGATAAATGATGCGATACG
>CADAPR010000093.1 GCA_902789785.1 uncultured Lachnospiraceae bacterium | reverse complement strand
GCGTTTATTGGAGGAGACAGCATATACTCCGTGATTCCGTTATGTATAGGCATGATTATTCCTATTCTGATTATGGTATTTCTTCATCACAAATGGGTGAAAAGGTATTTTATACAATAAATTCGAGTTTGTCCGCACCCCCATCTTAAATATTCGTATATTTAGTTTTTGTTACTTACAACTGAAATATAGTGTTAAGACGTCTATGAATAGAATTACTTGTAGGCGTTTTTCTTTAATGAGAATAGTATTCAAAAATAGTTAGGTATATTTTTGTAACGAAAATTATATTTTCACGTCTAATCAATGAAATCAAAAGGAAAGTACAAAGGTATATGAATAAGGATACCGAGAAAATGATGGGAGTTAAGAATATGAAAAAGGTAATAAAACTGATAGGTAAAGTATTACTCGGATTTGTGATATTGTTTATAATGTTTCTCGTGATAACTTCTGTTTGGCATTATATAATGAGCAAAAAGGATAGAGAACGCTTTTCAAATGCCTACGGAGAGTATTATACTACCGAGAACGGCGATAAAATAAATTACACGCTTTATGACAGCGACTCGGATAAGGTTGCTGTACTTCTGCCGGGGTTTGCTTATGGTTCGGTGCATTATACCTTTGACTCGCTTGCGAAGGAACTGAACGATGAATACAAGGTAGTGATAGTCGAGCCGCTCGGATACGGGCTCAGCGACCAGACCGATACTGAGCGTACCGTTGAAAACTATTGCAAGGAACTTCATGGACTAATGAATTATCTCGGATATGATAAATATACGCTTATTGGTCATTCGATGTCGGGGATATATATGACCTATTATTCCAACGAGTACACCTCGGAGGTGGAGGCTGTGATAGGCATTGATGAATATGTACCACAAATGAGGGATATAAAAGATAGCTCACCCGAAACTCAGCAGATGGTGTGGAAGATAAGTCGCTGCTATATTTTCTTAGGCCTTGACAGACTTATGCCGACCTATGACCGTGAGTCCGCAAAGGAAAAGATACCTACGCTCACAGATGAGGAAGCCGACCTGTTTGTCGCAATGGATAAGACCATTCCCACAAACAAAACGCAGATGAACGAGATAGGTCTTATGCCGGAAAACGTCGATAAATGCTATGATATGAAGATACCCGAAAACATACCCGTATTGCAGGTGCTTTCAAAGGATAACTGTGAAATGTATCCCGAATACACAAAAATACATGAGGATATTACCGCAAATTCCCAAAGTCGAACTGTCGCAATAGACGGTGGACACAGTCTTTACTTTTATAATTTAGACGGCTTGGTCAATGAAATAAAAAATTGGGAACACGAATAGGGAGAAGGCCCAGATAGTAATGATCGAATGCTCAGATTGTTAATAGATTATATTGGAAGATAATCGCACTAAGGCTCTCTGGCTCTGTCCATAAGAACAAAGTCAGAGAGATTTTTTATTATTCAGGAAAGAAAGATTCCTAAATAGTTCTGTCTATAAGAATTCCCTTGCACTATGTGTTCTTCAGATAGGTGAACTGGTTGGATTGCTGTCTGAGGAATATAAGTTATCTAATCAAGAAATGGATTGGAGAAACATCAAGGGGATGAGAAATGTGGTTGCTCATAAATATGGATCATTTGATTTTGATGTATTATGGGAAACTGTTACTGAAGATATTCCCAAGCTATATGAGTTTTGTAAAAGTCACTAATTAGCAAGTATATTGGTTGACATAAAAAAGAGGGTGTGTTGAATACACTTTGAATACACCGGGTTGATAGCGTGCCCTCCTTTCAGTGTTTATGCGGGTTTTCAGGGCATAGACCCCTTCGAGTCCCGTCTCGCGCTCGATAGTAAAAGCTCAGAAGTACCGTGAAATCGGCACTCCTGAGTTTTTTGTTTTGTCTGGTTCGTGGTACGATTTGGTACGTTCTAAAAAAATACCAGATTTACACATTTCAGAAATCGCTTTTATTTGTAGACATTTTATGATATAATATGTCTATCTAGGGAGGACTATACATGTTTGCAATTCATGAAGATATTAGGCCATCCGCCGATCTTAGAAACCATTATAATGAGATATCAAAGCAGTGCAGAGATTCAAATACCGCAGTCATCATAACAGTAAACGGGAAAGGAGACACTGTTTCTCTCTCCTATGAAGAATACAAACGCATGAAGGCTCGTCTAGAACTTCTTGAGATTCTCTCTGAAGCCGAAGAGGATGTAAGATGCGATCGTATTGCTCCTATAAAAGATACTTTTGATGATATAAGGAAAATGCTTAAGGAGGGCAGATTTTGAAATACGATGTTGTTCGGACTGACACCGCTGATGCCTTAATCCGCAAGATCGTCTTTTATGTGGCGGAAAAATTCGATTGTGAAACTGCCACCAAAAAGCTGAACGAATTAGAAAAAGCCATTATGCTACTTGCTGATGATCCTTATATAGGAGAAAGGCCAAGATATCAAATCCTGCGGAAACAAGGATATCGTGTTCTAATAACGCAAAAGGATCTGGTCTTTTACAAGGTAGATGATGCGAAAAAGCTTGTCACAATATATGCGGTAGTGGATCAACGCCAGGATTATTTAAGTATTATTAGAGGCCTTTGAAATAAACAAGAGTCTGACGGACTATATTCTGAAGACTCTTGTTTTATTTGAATGATGTACCACACTCTATCATATTACTTAAACAAGTTCAACATCTTTTTGAAGTAATATTACTTAGACAAGTTTCATCTTTTTATTTTTTTTATTCTGTTTATGATCATAAGCATTTGTGTCAGTTTACATAATTTAGGGAGCAGAGATTTCTCTGCCCCCTTACTGATCTTTCTTTAAGATTCAATGTGTCGAATCGAGAGATCATCTTTATCAAAACTTAAAGTGCACTGTCTTAAAAGATGTGCTCAGTTGATCTTAACCTTTCCTCCGGTCTCGCCAAGAAAAACAATATATCCGTTTTTGGGTATCGGAATATCTCCCATTCTCCAATCGAAAGCTATCATCAATCCGATGATATATTACAATTAATTTGGTATAATTATTTTGAGGATTATGCTTATGAATAACAAAGTCTATTCTATCAGTGAAATAAAGGATATTATCCACCCTATAGCTCATAAATATGGGGTGGATGCTATGTATTTATTTGGATCATATGCCAAAGGAATTGCAGATTCAGAATCCGACATAGATTTTCGCATAGATAAAGGTGATGTTCGTGGTATTCAATTCGCTGGTTTATACTCTGATCTGGAAGAGATTTTAGGTAAACCTGTCGATCTTGTTACAACAGCCAGTCTTGATGAAAGCTTTAGACAGAGCATCGCTAAAGAGGAGATTTTAATTTATGCCAAATAGAGATAATTCGAATGCTTATAAAATGCATCTTTTCTCAAGTAGGCTATGAATAGTGAAGATTTAGTTGTTTGATAAACTGTTTAAGCTGGAATATCTATCTCAATGTTCAACTTCCCACCAAATGCTTGTGCCAGTCTTTCCAGTGTTGATATGGATGGGTTAGAAACGCCACGTTCAATCTTTGATATGTCTGACTGATCGATTCCGCTCATTTCAGAAAGCTGTTTCTGTGATATACCGAGTTTGGCCCTGGCTGAAATGATCGAATTGCCCAAGGTGATGTTTGCCTCGCTGACTTTATCAACTAACTTTCCATCGCAGTAGATCGTCTCTGTCTCAATATCAAGGTCATCATTCCATATTATTCCGTAACCCCCCATCAGTTTCCCGCTCTTGAACAGTTTTCTGTCATTAAGTGCTCTCAGTTGCGTGTATTTACTATACAGAACCGAAATATCATATTCCATTACAGATCCGTCCTGAAATGTAACTCTCAGAACCGTCCCTTTACCAAATGATAATTTGCATGCTTTATGAAACATACCAATTTCCCCCAATCAAACTGACTGTCTCGACTATATTATCCGCCCTGGATATCTCTATACTTATCCATGTTTTTGCAAATAGGATATACCATAGTATGAAACCTGTTAAAACTACTGCCAAGACTAACAGAACAATGAATAATATGACTGTTTTATCCTTCTTTTTTTCAGGTAATTTTTCAATTGTAAAACCACAGTACGGACATGAATTAACAGTATCAGATATTTCCCTACCGCACTTTAGACATGTTATTGATGACATATATTTTCTCCTTAGCTAAATCTCCCACCTTATAATAATCATTATCTAATAATATAGATGATAATGGAAGCACTATTCAATTAAGCAGCATGAATCTTCTTTCGCTGATTGTCATACATCTTATATATAGTGATATTTTTCCTTTCATTTGTTATACTGATTTTGAGGATCATGGCTATGAATAACCAGATCTGTTCTATCAACAAAATAAAGGATATTATCCCCCATCAAAGGAGGAATACAAATGAAAAAACTATTCACATCTATTCTGGTATTGTCGCTCGCATTTTCATTATGCGCATGCGGAGAAAGAGAATCCCCTCCACAGCTTGATACGAGTGCTGACGATATGACCGAAGCAATAACTGAAATATCTGCCGACGAAGCCAGCGAAAAATCAGAATCTGCAGAATCAGCCACAGAGACAGATACTACTGAATCAGCTGCTGAAACAGATACAGCAGAATCAGCCACAGAACGCGTCGTACTGGACCTCGAGGACCTCTCTGAAACAGATGAAAACGTCTTCACCTGCACCTATGATGGTATAAAGCGTGAGTTTGTCATCAGTCTTCCACCGGAGAGTAATGGCGCGCCTCTCATCGTGATGCTTCACGGAGCTGGTGATTCAGCCGAAAACTTCCGCCGCACCAGCGGTTTTGATAATGATGCGCTTGCGAAGGGCTACGCTGTCTGCTATGCTAGCGGAACTTCCAACACGAAGGCCGGAAGGAACTATAGGAGCTGGAACTACGGAAGGCTCGAGCCCGATTACGACGATGTCGGATTCATTAAAGCTCTCGTAAACTATCTTGTTGATGAGTACTCGCTCGACAAGGATCATGTGTTCTGCGCCGGTTTCTCAAACGGCGGATTCATGAACTTCAGACTCGCGCTTGAAGCTCAGGATACATTCCTTGCCTGCGCAAGTGTCGGCGGTGATCTTAACAAGACGCTCTGGAACAAGCGCCCCGAAAAGAACGATGTTGGAATGCTTGTAGTCTATGGAGAGATAGACGAATCCATTCCGAAGAATTTCGATGATAGCGCAAAGACAGCTCTTGATCCTGCTATTGAGGACGTCATTGATTACATGGCTTCTTCAAACGGACTTAATAAGCAGTCCGAGAACGAGACAGAAGACGGTATGATCATCAGCAAGTACGGAGCAGACTCGGATAAAGACGTTGTGTGGGGCGTCCTTGTGAAAGATGCGAAGCACGCATGGTATACTGAGGAGCTTGACGGCATCAATACGAATAAGCTCGTTTTAGAATTCTTCGAGAACTGGAGATGATCGTTTAAATTCACATGATTTAAACAGTTGTTTGGACGGATTCGTTTTTGTTCACACATCAAATAGGGAAATAATCTCAAGTGCACCCAAATGCTAGACAATGAACTAGTATCTGAGGTGCACTTGTCACAATAAATATATGTTAGAATGTAATCATGAACAAACATGATGCATACAGACTTTTAAATATTAAAAAAGAAGACAGTTTTAACGATGTGAGACGTAAGTATCATGCTCTTATGCACAAGCATCATCCGGATATCGGCCCAGACAGCGATTCTGAAATGGCAATGAGGTTGAACGCAGCATTTGAGCTGGTAAAAAGAGAAGGACTGCTCGACAGGAGCTGTTCATATGTTGATTTTGGCTTTAAAGAAAACAGCAAGGCTTTCTGCAAAAGAAAAATGTACATGGATGATTCGTTATTCGGTGATGATATCATCGTTGATACCGGAGTATATGGAAGCTTCTACTGGGAGCCGGATCTTGAGTCATTTGATATCTTTGTAAAAAGCATCAGTGAAGCTGCATCTGAAATACAAAAGAGACAGAAAAATGTCTCTGTCTCTAAAAAAGCAAAACTCTTCCATCTGCTGATACAGCAGTTCGTTGACCCGTATGAATGTATTGCATTACTGTATCCAAGCGGAAAGTTTAATGATATTAATGAATTTGTATGTCAGCTGAACTGTCACATCAAACCGGAGTACGGCATTGATGATGAGCTCTTTGGAAAAAAACTGTCTATAGTTCCTGTTAACAGCCGTCTGCTTGTTTATGCTGAAAAGTCTATGATAGGTCAGATAGATTTTGACGAAAACTATCTGTACTACGTGATTACACCCTTATTCATCCAAAAAGCAGTCAAGTACACCATAAAGGTAAATGAAAAAAAGCACATAAGCAGGTCAGCATATTATTATCCGGCCAAACTATCTCTTACGATAGTTGCAGAGTTTTGCAACAACCTCGTTGATAACTTTACCGTCTGCCTTTCCCTTTAGTTCAGCCATGACAGTTTTCATTATCTGTCCCTTATTCTTTGTAGCGATCACATCTGCGAATTTATCCTTAAGGATAGTTTCAACTTCTTCACTGCTTAATAGTTTCGGGGCATATTCTGAAATAACATCATAGCGCAGCTGATACTCTTTTTTTAATTCTGTTCTGTCGTCAGGGCATGTATCTATCTGCTCTTTTACGGACTTAAGTTCCTTCTGGATCACACGGTTAACAAGCTCTTCACTGATGTCATCACGATGTCCCTCATCTATTGCTATCTTCTTTATCGCCTGGATGACAGAGGATATGGCATCCTTTCTATCCTTATCGTGTGCCTTCATAGCGGCTATCATGTCTTTTTGCAACTGATCCATCTGCATAGTATCGTATTCCTCCTGATCTAAAATTTTATATTCATATCATTCTAGCATACTTGCCAAAGATCATACAGTATTCCCTTGGCATGCCTTTTGAACAATGTTTGCTAAAATCCTATCGCTCTTATCGCATCTGCAAGATTTCTTCCGTATACCTCGCATCCAAGACAGTTTGGATGAAGATTATCCAGGAAATACTCCGGAAAATGAGGGACCATTTTCATTCCGTCAATGATCTTTACATTTTTATACTTTCCTGCAATATCCATAAGTTTTTCGTTAAAGGTAATGAGTTCCTGCAATCCGTTGACCAGATCCCCTCTCCAGATAGGCGTTATGCAGAGTATCGGTATATCTGTACCGTATATATCTGTCAGCGTCTCATAATACTTTTGAATTTTGCTCATATCCTCATCGCCGCATTGATTCGTTCCGAGCGCTACTATGATCTTGTCAGGATCATATCCCTCCATTTTCATGAGTGAATTCCTGTCATATATATATCCGCCGATACCCTGGTTGATTATGTCATAATTAAGGATCCTGTTTGCAACACTGACATATGTGTTTGACGATCTTAAAGGTCCGTATCCCTGAGTGATCGAATCTCCAAGCCAAAGTACTTTTTCTCCCTTGAGGGCAGGTATCACCTTTGCATCTATCGTAAAGTTTCTGATAAGGACAGTGGCATCAGCCGGCAGATAGATCACTACTTTCTTGGCGCCTTTTGGAAGATCCCATTCGATCGTCCCGCAATCCATTATGTCTTTAACATATTTGATCTGACTCACAAGTCCGTCGACTGTAATCTCGAATGAATCAGGAGAGCCCTTCCATATGATCTTGTATTGAAATGACAGCTTGTTCGCAAATGTGGTGAACTCAAGAGTTTTTGCAGTTGAAGCAGTGCATCTTTCATACCACATCTCCAGTGCATCTTTAAAGTATTCGATCTGCTTTTTAGAATACTGAAAAGCCTCAAGATATCCGTCTTTTGTCTCCCCGAATTCGTAGGCGCCAAAATAGATCTTTTTTAATTCATCATTTGTCAAAACCATAAGTTTAATCCCCGTCAAGTTATTCTTGTTTGATATGTATGTTCAGACAACCGTATAGCCGTTATCTGCCAGCACATCCAGAGCTTTTTTTAAGTTTATTTCTTTAACCAGGATATAGTCTGTGTTGAATGTTGATACGGCAAATATCCCTATACCATTGTATCCAGAACTCCCTGTATGCGAAATCCTCGCCATCCGTCTTCACGCTCGATCGTATTCCTTGGTGTATCGATTGTCCTGCATACAAGAGAGATCTCTTCGTCTGTTTTTGCGATAAAATAAAAGTCCTGATCCAAATCTATATCTGAAACAGATCCTACTTTGCACACAGTCAGTCTGTGTTTAAGCTTCTTTAATTCCATTTCATATAACCTTTAAAGAAATAATTGTACTGCTTATTCTTAGTTTTAACTTTAATCATTATAGCAGAAAAAACAAAGCGTCACATCAAATACTGCATGATCTTTCCCTTCCTTACCGGTTTACTTTTTTGTTCAATCTGATATCATTAACTAGTAATTTTACTTACAGACAACAAGGATATGTATCTTATGAAAAGAATCATATATTTTGCAATTTTAAGCATCCTTTGCATTTTCTTTTCTTCATGCACAAAGGATAATGAGACAGCTGTCACAGCTGATCCCGCTTCTATAGACACAGATGCGATCGACTGGAGAAACGATCCGAATATAGGCAAAGTACAGCCTGG
>CADAPR010000092.1:335-6804 GCA_902789785.1 uncultured Lachnospiraceae bacterium | reverse complement strand
AGAGCATACAATATAATGTTTCACGTGAAACATATCACCACAATATTTTGGTGTCATTTCTGTGAAACATTTATTTATACAAAATAATTACATTTGTGAAACATTTTTTGGTAATATTTTTATACGTCTGTTTATAGATAATAGAAAGATTACATGATATAATTTCTAGGCAACCCGAAAGTTGTAAAAAATGAATGGAGTATTAATAAATGGGAAGAGTTATAGCCATTGCTAATCAAAAAGGTGGAGTAGGAAAAACAACAACATCTATCAATTTATCAGCTTCTCTTGCCGAACTCGGTAAAAAAGTTCTTGTAATTGATATTGATCCCCAGGGTAATACCACAAGCGGACTGGGAGTTGACAAGAATAATGTTGAAAATACGGTATATGATCTGATTCTTGGAGAATGTTCTATTAATGAATGTATCATGAAGGATGTAATAGAAAATGTATCAGTTATACCTTCTAATGTTAACCTTGCAGCCGCTGAGATAGAACTCATCGGTGTTGAAAAGAAGGAATATATCCTTAAGAATGAAGTGGACTGGGTAGTAGATAAATATGATTATATATTTATTGATTGTCCTCCTTCACTCAGTATGCTCACAGTCAATGCAATGACCACCGCAAATACCGTTCTTGTTCCTATTCAGTGTGAGTATTATGCGCTGGAAGGACTGAGCCAGCTGATCCATACAGTAAATCTAGTAAAAGAAAGACTGAATCCGAAGCTTTCAATGGAAGGCGTTGTATTTACAATGTACGATTCAAGAACAAATCTTTCAGCTCAGGTAGTTGAAAATGTAAAAGAAAACTTCCATCAGAAAGTCTTTGATACTCTGATCCCGAGAAATATCAGACTTGCGGAAGCACCAAGTTACGGTATGCCGATCTGCATGTATGATCCGAAATCATCCGGAGCCGAGAGTTACAGAAGTCTTGCTAAAGAGATAATCAACAACAATTAGATTGATAGTCAGAAAGGGTATGAATTATGGCAGCAAAAAAGGGGTTAGGAAAAGGACTTGATACATTAATTCCCAGTAATGTTCTTGATTCAGCAGATAACAAGCAGAAAACCGGAAAAACTCAGACACCGGATTCTGTTGTAGATATCAACAAGGTTGAGCCAAACAGGGACCAGCCGAGAAAGAATTTCGATGAGGATGCACTCGAAGAATTAGCAGATTCCATCAGACAGGTCGGCCTTATTCAACCGATAGTCGTTCAGGATAGAAAAGGATATTATGAGATAATAGCTGGCGAAAGAAGATGGAGAGCCTGCAAGAAAGCGGGACTTAAAGAGATCCCCGTTATCATAAGAAACTTCACAGAACAGGAGATCGTTGAGATCTCGATCATTGAAAATATTCAGAGAGAAGATCTTAATCCTATAGAAGAAGCTATGGCTTACAAGAGACTTCTTGAGGAGTTTAATCTCAAGCAGGATGAGGTCGCGGAAAAGGTTTCAAAGAACAGGACAACAATCACCAATTCACTCAGATTATTAAAGCTGACTGATGACGTTCAGCAGATGATCGTAGACGGCAAGCTTTCAACCGGTCATGCAAGAGCCATCATTTCCATAGAAGATCCTGCTAAGCAGCTGGAGATCGCCGAGAAGATCTTTGATGAAAAGATGAGCGTTCGTGAGGTTGAGAAATATATAAAGAGTCTCGATAAACCCGCAAAACCCAAGAAAAAAGTAAATGAGTCACTTCAGGTCGTATATGACAACATAGAAGAACAGCTTAAACTCATGCTTGGCACAAAGGTTTCCATCCTGTCAAAGTCAACAGAAGGATCGGGCAAGCTTGAAATAGAATTCTACAATCACGATGACCTGGAAAGAATAGTTGAAATCATAAAGAGATAAAGATATGACCAGTGATGTTTTAACAAGAATGGGCCTAGGCATAGATATAGGATATCTTATAATAGCCATGTTCGTTCTTATAATAGTTTTGATAGTACTTCTGACGATATTCATTATCAGAGAGGTTAAGCTTCAGAAGAAATATAATATCTTCATGAAGGGAAGCAGTGCTGAAAGCTTAGAAGATGCGATAGCCAAGCTGTTTGAAGACAATAACAAGATAAAGAAGGTTGTTAATGCCAACAGAGGCGATATCAGACAGATATACAGAGTTCTGACAAGAACCTTCCAGAAGATCGGTATAGTCAAGTACGATGCCTATCAGCAGATGGGAGGACTCCTAAGTTTTTCTTTAGCGATGTTAGATGAGGAAAACAACGGATTCATTCTTAATTCTGTACATACTTCCGACGGGTGCTATACTTATACCAAGGAGATCCATGAAGGGAAATGCGAACTGGAGCTAGGTAACGAGGAAAGGCTTGCACTGGAGAAAGCCATCGGATCAGAGGAGCTTTAATAGTTTATGAGATTAGTTAAGGTAGACCAGTTAACAGGTAGTGAGATCCTTGCCAGATCAATAACTACGAGTGATTACAAAGAGATACTTGCAGAGGGTACCTTACTTAAACTCGCCTATATACCAAGACTTGAAGAGATCGGAATAAAAGAAGTATTTGTCAAGGATAATGAACTTGACGCTCAGACCAGGCTCATTTTAAAAGAAGAAGTAAACAAGAAGTGTAAAGATAAAGTAAAAGAAATCATCTCCAAACATATGTATAACAAGAGTCAGGATATGACGGAGATAGCCGAGGCAGCTGACAGGATCATAACGAATGTCATAAGTGATGACAACGTTACCCAGCAGATCTATGATATCAAAGAAAGAAGCGCCGATCTTTACGAACACAGTATAAGCACATGTACGATAGCAACACTTGTTGCCATCAAGATGAATATTACTGATGATCTGAAACATGATCTCGGTATCGGATGTCTGCTTCATGATCTGGGACTCAGATATGTGACGATAGATTATATCGACAAGGACATGACACAGGTAGATCCCTTTGTCAAGGAGGAGTATTATAAGCATCCAATATATGGATACAGTGCCATAAAGCATGAAAAATGGCTTCAAAAAGCAAGCAAAGAGATTATCCTCATGCATCATGAGACTATAGACGGGCAGGGATATCCGATACATACGCCTGAACTTTCGATAACAACAAGGATTGCCGCAGCCTGTGATTTCTTTGATGAATCGATATGCGGTATCGGACATGAAAGAAAGAGAGTTCATGAGGCAGTTGAATATCTGAAGGCATACAAAGGAATAAAGTATGACAGCGAAGTTGTTGATACGCTCCTTGATTTCATAGCCGTTTATCCTTCAGGAAACAAGGTACTGATAAACACCGGTGAAATGGCAGTTGTTATAAGACAGAACAAAGGATTTCCCGAAAGACCGGTTCTTCAGCTTATCGCTGACAGAAACGGAAAAGTCATAGAAGGCGTTTTAGTAAGGGATCTTTTAGAATATACGAATATATTTATAGAACAAGTAATAGATTAAAGAGGTGCACAAATGATTGACATTAAGTTCCTAAGAGAAAATCCGGATGCGGTAAAGGAAAACATCAAAAAGAAATTTCAGGACAGCAAGCTTCCTATGGTTGATGAGGTTATCGAACTTGACAAGCAGTCAAGAGCAGCAAAAGCAGAAGCCGATGATCTGAGAAATCAGAGAAACAAGATCTCCAAGGAAATCGGAGCTCTTATGGCTCAGGGAAAGAAGGAAGAGGCAGAGGCTGTAAAGAAGAAAGTGGCAGAACTTGCACAAAGACTTGCAGAGCTTGAGCCTATGGAAGAAGAACTCCAGGAAAAGATCACAAAGATCATGATGGTGATCCCCAATATCATTGATCCCTCTGTTCCGATAGGAAAGGATGATACATGCAATGTAGAGATCGAAAAATTCGGAGAGCCTGTTGTTCCCGATTTTGAGATTCCTTATCATACAGATATAATGGAAAGCTTTAACGGACTGGATCTTGATGCAGCAAGAAGAGTTGCGGGAAACGGTTTCTATTATCTGATGGGCGATATTGCAAGACTTCATTCTGCAGTTATCGCATATGCAAGAGATTTCATGATAAACAGAGGCTTTACATATTGTGTTCCGCCGTTTATGATAAGAAGCAATGTCGTGACCGGTGTTATGAGCTTTGCCGAGATGGAAGCTATGATGTACAAGATCGAGGGAGAAGATCTCTATCTTATCGGTACCAGTGAGCACAGTATGATCGGCAAGTTTATCGATCAGATAATTCCCGAAGCTCAGCTCCCTCTTACACTTACCAGTTATTCACCATGCTTCAGAAAAGAAAAAGGAGCACATGGTCTTGAAGAACGTGGTGTTTACAGAATACATCAGTTTGAAAAACAGGAAATGGTAGTAATCTGCAAGCCCGAGGAATCAAAGATCTGGTATGATAAGCTGTGGCAGAACACGGTAGATCTGTTCCGTTCACTTGATATCCCAGTAAGAACGCTTGAATGCTGTTCAGGAGATCTTGCCGATTTAAAGGTTAAGTCATGCGATGTCGAGGCATGGAGTCCCAGACAGAAAAAGTATTTTGAGGTAGGAAGCTGTTCTAATCTGGGTGATGCTCAGGCAAGACGACTTAAGATAAGAATTACCGGCGAAGACGGCAGCAAATATCTTGCACATACACTTAACAATACGGTTGTTGCTCCTCCTCGTATGCTTATTGCATTTTTGGAAAACAACCTTCAGGCTGACGGATCTGTTAAGATCCCAGAGGTACTGCAGCCTTATATGGGCGGTCAGAAGCTCATTACCAAAAAGCAGTAATTGAAAGAGGTGAATCTTTTGCATAAGTATCTTGCAGCAATAGGATTCTCACAAATAAATAACAGAAAAGACTTTAACAAGCTTGTTGAACTGTGTGTCAGGGAATCAACAGAGAGGGCTTATACATCTAACGGAGATGACACCATGCTTGCCATTCTCAGCAAGGAATTTGCTCCCGGACTTGGACTTACGGTATGCGGCGAATACGATGAGAATAATACATTTACCTATGAGTATTCATATCCTTTCCTGAAGGGAAGCGGCATAACGACAAGCGAGGATATTTCCATAGAAAGACATGCCGACAAGGAAAGCTATGCCGGAGTATGCGATGATATAAATATAGGAATAACCCTTATCTTCTATCTTCAGAATATCATTCCATATATCAGAGCAAAAAATACCGACAATCTGCCCGTAAAAGGAACAACTTTAACTTTGTCAGCACTCTCAATTTGTGGTAATATAATGATGCCCATTATGAAGAGTCCAAGAGTAAGAGAAAGGGCAGACAAGAAAAAGATAAGTCGCAACCGCTTGATGCAGGCAGCAAGAAACGGTGATGAAGATGCGATCGAAAGCCTGACTCTGGACGATATGGATATGTATTCCACCATTACAAAGAGGATACAGCGTGAGGATATATATACCATAGTGGATACGTATTTTATGCCGTACGGTGTTGAATGTGATCAGTATTCAATACTCGGAGAGATTCTTGAGTGCGAAAAACTGGTCAATTCAGTTACAAACGAGCAGATCTACAGAATGAAGCTGACATGCAATGAACTTGTCTTTGATCTTTGCATCAATGAAAAGGATCTTTACGGTGAACCGGCAGTCGGCAGACGTTTTAAAGGTATAATATGGTTACAGGGATATATCAATTATCCTTCGTAATAGATCAGTCTCCGTAGCTCAGCAGGATAGAGCGTCCGCCTCCTAAGCGGAAGGTCGGGTGTTCGAATCACCTCGGGGACGTAAAAGGAGTCTGAAAAGGCTCCTTTTAAATTTCAGGGGGAAAAGTAAATACATATGAATCAAGAAATGAAGGCAAAAATCAACAGAATCAGGATATTTGACGGAACGGTACTTAAACTTATTGCAATGATAAGCATGGTTTTTGACCATGTCGGAGATATGTTCTGTCCTGAGCTTTTATGGCCAAGGATGGTAGGACGGCTTGCAATGCCGATTTTTTCTTTTTGCATAGCCGAAGGTTATCTTAATACAAGAGACAAAAACAGGTACTTACTTCGAATGGGAATATTTGCCGTTATCAGTGAGATACCGTTTGATCTGGCTTTCAGCGGAAAGATCGATATCGGACACCAGAATATAATGCTTACATTCTTTTTGTCTATTCTGGGACTTAAATTCTTTGATATGATCCGAGGAGAAAAAGATCATGAGTCTGGAAAATACAAAAGATCAAGGACAGTTTTAGGATGTTTGGAAATAATCAGCATGTCTGTTATCGCCTTGATAGTGAAAGCGGATTACACTGTCTTTGCTGTAATAGCCGTCTTTCTGTTCTATGTCCTGTCGGATGCTAACCATATCATAAGAACAGGTGTAGGTACGGCATTTCTTGCTCTGACAAGGACTATGGGCTACTACTGCACTACCGGACTCAGTTTCATACCGCTTATGCTGTACAACGGTAAGAAAGGGAAAGGCCTAAAATGGCTTTTCTATATTTTCTACCC
>CADAPR010000092.1:0-328 GCA_902789785.1 uncultured Lachnospiraceae bacterium | reverse complement strand
GGGCTACTACTGCACTACCGGACTCAGTTTCATACCGCTTATGCTGTACAACGGTAAGAAAGGGAAAGGCCTAAAATGGCTTTTCTATATTTTCTACCCTGGACATCTGCTTTTTTTGTATATGATAAAACGATATTTGATATAAAAATGATCATCAACGGAGAATGACTATGAGATTACGTGCATTTAACATGGATACAGATATTGAAGACATGAAAAACTGGATAAACGATGAAAGATCCCATGCTATGTGGTGTGCAAATATCATCAGATATCCTTTAAACAAAGATCATCTTGCCGAAGGATTAAAAGAAGCAGAAAAAAGATT
>CADAPR010000091.1 GCA_902789785.1 uncultured Lachnospiraceae bacterium | reverse complement strand
GGAGCAAGCGATTTTTTGCAGAAGCCTTTCGAACCGGAAGATGTAAAGCGTGTAGTTTACAAGCTTGTTTAGGAATTAATAAACCCGTAAGAATTTTTCTTACGGGTCTTTCTTTTTATATGTATCTTTTTATCAATGCTTATATCATCATTCACTGTGATCCATTCTTTATTTCCAAAGAAACACAAAATTTGGTATCGATCATCTACTTTGTAGAACTTACCAGGTTCCTAGCAATCGCTTCATCCGTATCATCTGGATTAAACACATGCTTTCCGGTCGTTATCTTCCTGTCATATCCCTGGCTTATCAGATACTTGTCAAATGAAGCCGCATCATCGATGATACCGATCTGCTCAAGCTTTCTTGAGACCGTATCAGATCCGTCTCCGGAGTTTACTTCAATATAGACAGTATCAGAGCTGATCTCAGCTGCCTTTGTCGGTTCGGGAGTCGGCTCAGGTGTAGGCTCGGGTGTGGGTTCCGGTGTAGGCTCAGGTGTAGGTTCAGGTGTTTCCTCAGCAGCCACTTCCTTAGCAGGTTCATCCTCAGCCTTAGTATCCGCTTCAGCTGTCGCAGCCTTGGTGACTTCACTTTCAGGCTCTTTCTTTTCTATGACTTCAACTGTAGGTTTTACCTGTTCACATCAGCAACAGTAGTAGAAGCCTCTACCATGCCGAGCTCTTTTGCTCTTTGCTTTATCATTTCATCGGTCATGGTACCTTTCTTGTCGCTTGCTCCCGATATGATGAACACGGCAGCCGTTACCAGTATTCCGATTCCTATTCCTCTCAGATAGCTTTTAAGATTCATGATTTATATACCTTCGAACAGATCTATTACAAGTTTTACTTCGCCGATCCCGAGTCCCAGTTCCTTGGCGATCGCCATATTTGACTTTCCCGCCTTGTGCAGTTCGAGTATACGGTCATTGCTGTTGGCCGTATTATTGTCGGATGCAAACATAAGATCAACATTTCCGTCAGAGACAGGAGTCTTTTCTGCCTTCTCAGTCCTTGTCTTGGTCTTTTTCTTGCTGACAGGCTTGATATCCTGTCCTACTTCTATGACTTCAAGATCCACTTTCTGTGCAGGAAGCTCTTCAAATATAGCCTGTGAATCAGGCTCTTTTTCTTCGGCTGTTTTAATTTCCTCAGCTTTCGGTGCATTGTCAGTATATCCGAATACCTTATCCTGCTGATGAGAACTCTTTGTAGGGCTCACATATCCGAAGCCTTTTTCATACTTGTTCTCTGAAACAGTCTCATTTGATGTATTCTTTGCAGGCGCCTGTTCTGCGACAGACTCTGCGGCAACCTTAGCTGATTTAGTCAGCTGATTTAACTCTGCAGCCGTGTTCTTGACCTGTGTATGCTTGTTGTTTAGCATGTCATACAAAAACATGACTTCGTCATGGTTTTTGTGGATCTGATCAAGAACGGTATTTGAATACTCATCTACCGCACTCATCTTTTCATTTGTTATACGATCCATGGCCCGCTCCATCCTGTCCTTGTTTTCACTGACAGCTTCCTGAGCGGCCTCGTCTATGCGAAATCTCGCGCCTTCGACCTCTTTATCCAAAAGCTCTTTTATGAGTTTTCTTTCTTCCTCTTCATCGAGTACGGCTGTACCTTTAGATCTGTCAGACATAAAAAAGCTGACGGTAAAAAGTATCGCCCCTGCAATTAATACTATTATCTCTGCTGCATGCATCGTAATTCTCCTCAGATCTTCAGATCGAAACTGCCTCCCAGATATGGAGCCTTGATCTGCTTCTGCTTCTCCTCTTTATTATTCTGTCGATGTTTTCCGCCGTCTCCGTCATAGGAATTGTTGCCTTTTTCCTTGGCGTCAAACTTCTGGTTTCTAAACTCGCCTTTATCCTTCTCCTGGACCTGATTGAGCTTTTCATCCACATTTTGATCTATCTGCTTCTGAAAATTCGTATGATCCATCATAGCTCGCATATCCTCATGCTGGCGCATGGAATTGTAATCCTGGATCCCCGTCATGGCTCCGTTTAAATGAACCGCATCAATACCCATACATTTTCCCCTTTACAGTCCGATCATCTTGACATTGCCTTCACTCTTGATGAACTTGCAGTGCTGTACGCTCTCCTTTATCAGCTTGGATACATCCGAGATCACTATCTGCGTTCCGGGATAAACAGTATCCGAAACCTTGATAGATGCTCCCTTGTCTATCTCCATAGCCTTTGACAGATCACTCTGTTCTGCCTTTAATTCATCCTGTTCCCTTTTCTTTATCTTTGACAGGTTATATATATTTCTGACATTCTCAAGCTGTTCATCGCTCAGCTGCTGTCCATCCTCGAGTCTGTCTCTTGCAGCCTCCATTATGGGGATGGCACGCAAAAGCACCTTGTCTATCTCTTCTATCTGCTCGCTGACTTCCTTGTAGCGCTTCTTTGCCATTGCACTCAAACCTATCTCAAGTACGGTATTTGTTCCCATTTCCGAACCGAGTATCTTTGCTTCTATAAGGCTCGTTGCATTTACCTTTCCGCCGGAAATGAAGCCTTTCTTTCCTTCGACATGTATCTCTGTTCCGGCAACGACATTGCTGTGCATGATCGATCCGCTCTCGACATATCCTTCGGCTTCAACGGTGGAGTTTTCTATAAACTTGGCAACTATGTTTCCGCCTGCCTTGAGCTTGCCCTTGCCCATGCCGTTCATTCCTCTGGCTATGGTTATGTTTCCGCCTGCTTCTATCTCAGCGCCTTCAACAACACCTCTGACTTCAACATTTCCCTTTGCTTTCACGGAAAAGTTTGAGCATACATTGCCGTTAACCTGAACATTTCCTTCATATACGATGTTTCCGGTAGCAACATCAACATTTTCAACTTCCATGACGTTGCCGACAAATACACGTCCGCCGGTGAGCATGACATGTCCGTTGCACTGAGAATATATCTCGGTGCCGTCTTCATTCACAGATATGTTCTTTCCGTATTTGAGGATCTTTCGATTGACCTTGGCAGGCTGTATGGGATTGCCCATTATGTCCTTGCCGGGCGTACCCTTTACTTCCTTTGTGAGCCTGGCAAGAAGCTGTCCCTCTTCCACATGATTTATGATATTCAGATTAAAGAAGTCGACGGAACCGTCTTCCTTAAGTGTTGGTCTTACCTGCAGATCTGTATTAAAGAAATATTCTATCTCGGCATTCCTTCCCTGAACGGGAGGCTGGCCGCTTGCAAGGATTATCTCCTGATTGTACATCCTGCTCATGAGATAGAAATCTATAGCCGCTTCATCTATACCGAACTTTACGCCTTTAAATTTAAGATCGGAAAGTATCTCATCCTTTGTTATCTCCTGACCCTTGTCGGAGGCACAAGTAAAACGACCACGGGCACACATCCTGTCGTCGTCTATTTCTATGAACAGCTCCTCGTTTACGGGGATGAGTTCATCATTATTGAGCAGTACTACCTGCTCGCTCTCGAGATTGGAAACGGCCGCATTCAAAGAAGGCAGATCGAACATTATCTTATTAAAATTAAGATAATCGATTATATCTGCCGACTCAAGATTCTGCCCGTCCTCGGTAGGAGGAACAAGTCTTAGAAAAGTCTTATGATCCTCTCCTAACAGCTGAAAATACGCATTCACACTTTATGCTCCCGCCAAAAATCCCATATATTTTCCCATTTTGTCCTTCATCCTGGTCAAAGCCTTGGTATGAAGCTGCGATACTCTTGACTCCGAAACCTCGAGTATCACACTGATCTCCTTTAATGTAAGATCTTCATAATAATACAGTTCGATAACTCTTCTTTCCTTTTCGGTAAGAAGGTTTAATGAATCCCTGAGCACTTCCTTAAGCTCGTTCTCCTCGTATCTCTCCTCAGGATTTGCAAAATGCGAGCTGCTGTTTCTGGCATTTGGCACATCGCTTCCGCTCTCCATAAACTCGTTTAGAGATACGACATTTGTGATCTTTAGCTGTGACTGCCAGTCACAGTATTCATCCTGACTGATACCGAGCTTTTGAGCGATCTCTTCATCACTCGCGTTCCTGCCGGTTAATGATTCTATCTCCCTTATCGCAGTATCTATCTGCTTCTGTCTCTGACGCACAGTCCTGGGGATCCAATCCATCTTTCTTATCTGATCGAGTATCTCTCCCCTGATCCTTAATGACGCATAAGTTTCAAATTTGTTCTGTTTGTTCAGATCATATTTGTCTATGGCATCGATAAGCCCGAAGATCCCGTAGCTAACCAGATCATCATACTCGACGTTGTAGCCCAGATACATACTTAATCTGCCTGCAACGATCTTGACAAGCGGAGCATATTCCAGTATTAACTTTTCTCTCAGTTCCGAAGACTTTGTCCTGGAGTAGTCACTCCAGAGTCTTTCCCTGCCCTTCTCGTCCATCTGCATAACCCCGTTAAATCAGACTATCTCTCTACAGGCGGTCTGTTTCCCAGATCCATGGCATTGCTGCCGGATTCTGTGTTTATCTCGCTCTCATCCTTCTCGACCACCGTTCCTTCAAGCGGCGGCTTCTCCTCTTCCTTTTCCTTTTCTTCATCCTTTGGCTTGTTGGCTTCTTCAAACTTTACTATGAGTTTTTGAAGCACGAGACCCAGGATATAAAATATCACTAGGACAAAAAGAAGTATGATCAGAGCACTCTTTAATGTGTAGCCTATCACAAACGTTATGATACTTGTAAAAGCTCCGGCTAATAGCATCACGAATGCCGGAAGAAGTTTAAGCTTTGTGCTCATATCTTATTACTAGATGATCTTTCCTTCTCTGCCGATAGCCCTTATATGATATTCACCCGTTGCGGGGAAGAATTCTACGGTTCGACCGTATTTGTCTCCCGTATCCTCTGCTACCAGCTTTATATTAAGCTCTTTTAGCTTAGCCTTTGTCGCTTCCGCGTTTCTCTCACCGATCCTTAATGTCGGTGAATTTGTATTAACACTGAACATCTGCGCTCCGCCGGCAATCTTTGCTACCAGCCTCGATCTTGTTGCTCCTGACAGCAATACCTTTTCGAGCAGTTCCTCGATCCCCGTATCGGCAAACTTTGCCCTGTTGGTATTCTGGCTTATAGCTGTCGAATCCGGAAGCATGATGTGTACCATTCCGCACACCTTGCTCACAGGATCCCACAGGATCACACCGATGCATGATCCCAGTCCCATGGTGATTATGCTGTCGGGAGAGGCACAGACATTCAAGTCAGCCATGCCCACCTTAACTACCATCTTTATTCCTCTAATCTATCTACTGTATCAATCCCAAAGCCTTTAAGATCTTCTCATACGATTCCACGTCGGGAACCATGATGAAGAATCCGTCGATCTCAATATCATCAGATATCTGTGACTGTATAAGCAATACATTGTCACCATATATGCCAAACTGGATCGCCGGAACACTTAGGATAGCGCCTGCCATATCAATGGCAAGATCCGGCACCGTAGGATATATACACATATTCGTCATAGTGGAAAGCGCATTTAAATACGCTCCCGTTATGATGTTGGATATCTCTTTGAATGCGGACTGTTCCATCTCTCCGAACTCTCCGCTCGCATATCCCATCATCATCTTTGTGACAAGATGCATGGCAACATCTTTTTTAACAAGAAACAGTATGCTTCCGGTGATATCACCTTCAACACCGAGGTAGGCGCCTACCATTTCCTGTTCTTCACCACCGACAATCGCACCGACATCTTTGAATTCCAGCAGCTTTACCTGCGGGACTTTCATGTCTACCTTGGCCTGCAGCAAGGATGCCAAAGCCGTAGTAGCATTGCCGGCACCGATGTTTCCAAGCTCAGCCAAAACATCGAGATACTGTTCGGTAATGCTCTCAATAGACATATCTGACATCTACGATTCCTCCTTGCTCTGCTTGTCGTATAAGACAACACCAAGATCCAGTACGGAAACTAAAGTGTTATCAACCTTTCCGACTGCGCTGACGAAATGATTCTCTTCCGTATTGTCATACGGGAGCTTTTCAAGCTGATCTTCCTCGAGAGCGACAACTTCCTTTACCGCATCAACGATAAGACCTATCTTTCCGTAGTTTTCAGTCTTGATGATTATTATCCTTGTATCCTTTGTATATTCGATCTCTTCGAGTCCGATCTTTAATCTGAGATTCATGATAGGAACAATCTCGCCGCGAAGATTGATCACGCCTTTGATATATGCGGCAACATTGGGAACCCTGGTTATCCTCTGCATGCGTACGATATTCTCGATAACGCTGATATCAACACCGTAGAATTCCTCTCCGACCGCGATCTTTATATACTGTGTAGCCTCAGAAAAAACTTTTACCTCGTTCATGTTCAGTCCTCTCTTTCATCATATCAGGGCATTGGGGTCGATGATCAGTGCAACTTCGCCGTCACCTAAGATGGTAGCACCGCTTATGACCTTGCTCTTGTTAATGTATTTGCCCAAGGACTTGATAACGATCTCCTGCTGTCCCGTAAGTTCATCTATGACGAGACCTGCCTGTACATCGCCCTTCTTTACAACGACAACGATAAAGTCGTCATCAGGTTTTCTTGTAGACTCGCAGCCTAAAACCTCATTGAGTCTTATTATCGGTATAACGCTTCCGCGTAAGTTTATAACTTCCTTATGCTGAACAGTCTTGATCTCTTCGGGAACAACGCTTTCGATCGTCTGGATATTTCCAAGCGGTATAGCAACCATGAGTGACTGTATGATAGCGAGCGTAAGAGGAAGACGTATTGTCCATTTGCTGCCTTCTCCGTATACGGATTTGACATCAACC
Source organism: uncultured Lachnospiraceae bacterium (assembly GCA_902789785.1). Lineage (GTDB taxonomy): Bacteria > Bacillota > Clostridia > Lachnospirales > Lachnospiraceae > Colinaster. Next base: position 6,697 of record CADAPR010000091.1, on the reverse strand, counting down.
TCGCCGCTTAATGATTCTATCTTGCTCTTAACAACGTCAAGTCCGACACCTCTTCCGGAAATATCGGAAACCTGCTTTGCTGTTGAGAAGCTGGGAAGGAAGAGAAGATTTGTTATCTCGGCATCAGACATGCTCGCTGCCTGTTCCTCGGTTATCGTTCCTCTCTCGCCTTGTTCCTTACTGCGGCAACATCGATACCGTTACCGTCATCTCTTACTTCGATCACAACGTTGTTGCCGTCCTGATATGCATCAAGCCAGATGCTTCCTGTCTCAGGCTTTCCTCTTTCTTTTCTTAGAGCAACATCATTCTCTATTCCGTGATCGGCAGAGTTACGAAGAAGATGCATCAGAGGATCACCGATCTCGTCAACAACAGTACGGTCAAGCTCTGTCTCCTCACCTGACATGTACAGTTCCATCTTCTTGTTAAGCTTCTTTTGAAGATCCCTGATCATACGAGGGAACTTGTTTACTACGCTCTCGATAGGTACCATCCTTACCTTCATTACAGATTCATGAAGATTTGTGGTAACGCTCTCAAGATACTCTATCTGCTCATTTACGTTATTTGTGCTAGCTCCCTTAGTTGTAGCCGCACTTACAAGCGAATTCTTTGCGATTATCAATTCGCTGACAAGATTCATAAGATCATCAAGCTTTTCTATATCGACACGTACCGTCCTGTTGACAACAGGCTTTTTCTTGTCAGCAGCCTTGGCAGGAGCATTTCCTGTTCCTTCGCTTGCTGCAGGCTTGTTGTTATCTGAAACAGCCGGCTTGTTTGAATCCTCAGTCTGCTCGCTTGCCTTTTCGCTCTCAGAAGAAGCAGCGTCAAGCTCTACATATCCTCCGACAGCCTTTTCTATCTCTGATACATTTGTTGCAGCCGCGATGAGCTTGTCGGTATCGGAATCAGAAATGACAATAAGAGAAAACTCAAGATCGAACTTCTCATCTTCTATGTCCTGTGCAGAAGGGTTGGATACTATGATCTCTCCAAGATCCTCTATAGCCTTGTAAACAAGGAATGCTCTTGCTGCCTTTAGGATACAGCTCTCCTGAACCGTAACGGTAAGGCCTATCACGTGCTTTCCTTCCTTTACGGCTTCATTCATGACAACAAGCTGAGACTCGGCAAACTTGATCTTCTTCCAGCTTGCATCATCATCTTTTTCAGCCTTGTCCGCAGCTTCCTGCTTGTCTGCAGTCTCATCCTTGCTCGTAGCTTCTGCTTTAGGTGCTTCCTTATTCGCATCAGGTTCGTTTCCTGCAAGGAAATCATTGAAAGCCTTTATAAGGTTTTCATTATCGTTATCTCCCTCATCTCCCGTGGTCTGGATATTGGTTACATACTCATCTAAAGCATCAAGGCACTGGAATAAAACATCAACAACGTTTGCATTGACTTTAGCCGCACCGTTTCTTACCTCGGAGAAAACATTCTCCATGTTGTGCGTAAGATTCTGCATCCTCTTGTATCCCATGGTTCCTGCCATACCCTTTAGAGTATGAGCGGCACGGAATATCTCGTTGATGGTATCCATATTGCCCGGTTCCTGCTCCAGGTCCAATATCTGTGTGTTAAGGTTTTGTAAATGTTCTTTGGATTCGTCGATAAAGACGTCCAGGTACTGACTAACATCCATCTGCTTTTACCCCCACGCGTAAAATAATCTCTTGTGCTATCTGGTTTAATGTGACCGATGCGTCTGACAGGCCTGCCTTGACACAAGCTCTGGGCATGCCGTTTACAACACAGCTGTCACCCTCCTGGGTAATTACATACGTGGGCTTTCCCGAACCTTTTAAGTTCTTTATGCCCTCGGTTCCGTCCGCGCCCATTCCTGTCATGATGACTCCCACTACCTCGTCATAGATCGAGTTTGAAAGAGATTCGTACATGTAGTTTGCGCACGGTCTTACGCCTTCTCTGTATGCTTCCTGCGTATAATGAATCTTCGTGGCGTTTCTGTCTTTTACAAGGTTTAGATGCAGTCCTGCCTTGGCGATGTAGACACATCCCTTCTGAAGGACTTCTCCCTCCTTGCCTTCGACAACCTTGATCTCGCTGATCTTGTTTAATCTGTCGGCAAAGGATTCGGTAAACCCTTCAGGCATGTGCTGTACCAGTACGACCGGTGCATCAAGCCCTGCAGGCAAGAACGGGATCACACTCTGAAGAGCCTTGGGACCGCCTGTTGAAACGGCGATGGCAACTATCCTGTTTCCCACAACCTTCTGAGTGCTCTTTTTTACTATGTCAACGATCTTTACGGTGTTGACCTTTACCTTCTTTTCCTGGATATTTGAATTGCAGACTGCTTCAAGTGTTGACAAAAATCCCTGCTGGAAGGATTCATCCTTGCACTTGTATGACCAGTCCGGCTTGTGAACAAAATCCAGTGCTCCGAGTTCGAGACAGTCGAGAGTTATCTGACTGCCTTCCTGAGTCGCGGTGCTGGCCATCATGATCCTTGCTTTGATACCCTGAGCCTTCAATTCCTTCAAAAGTTCTATGCCGTTCATCTTCGGCATGTTCACATCAAGGACCACAGCATCATAGTTCTTGGTCTGCAAAAGCACCAGCGCCTCAGCGCCGTTTGTAGCTTCATCTTCTACAGAAAATCTACCGTCTGAATTGATTATATCATGCAACACCCTTCTCATGAGTGCAGAGTCATCAACCAGTAGTATTTTTTTCATCTGAACCCTCTCTCTTTTCTGCGGTTTTTCCGCTCTTCCTCGAAGATATACTGAATGATCTCTTCGCGTTCGTCATTATCCAGATTCACGAACTGGATACGATACTCATATTCTCCGTTCCTGTTGGGGATATCCCTTACGTCAAGTATCTTGCAGATTATCTCGTATTCCTTTGCCCCTCCGTGTATGAGCAGTTCGTACTTGCAAAAGATCAGTCCGTCCTTTTCATAGACAGCTTTTGAAGTAAATCTCATTCCTCCGCCGGATATATCGACAATGACAGCTTTTGTAGACGGCAGTCCGGGAGGTGCCTGATATATCTCTCCCTTTCTGTATGCGACCGCCTCATCGCTGGTAAGCTCCCTTGTCTCCATATCAAGAGCACAGCTGTATCTGTAGAAATCCCTTCTCTGATATTTCCTTAAGTTAGTCTGCAGCTCGACAAGGAGTATGTAGACATTGTTGCTCTTGTATCTGTCTGTGATGCGTATAGTGCTCTCATAAAGACCGTTGTCCGTATAGAAGAATATCTCGTATTCTCCGTCAACGGGAAGCAGTATCAGCTTTGTCTGCTCCATCGGCATAACAAGCTCTATAGTATCCTCGCTCACGATATCGTATATCTTGGTGGAATACACCTTTTCCTTTGTCTCTTCTCCTGAAACTTTTACCCTTCTGACAGCCTTAAGATCAACTCTCTGTCCGGGCTTGATAAAATTCTCCAACATAACTCTTCCCTAACCCTGTCTTTTTCCTGATACTATATGCGAGAAAAACGCAGCCATCCCGCGTTTCTTTATATCCGTAGCGCTCTCCTTGTTCATAAGCCTTGCAGCGATCGTCTCATATGCCTTTGAAGATCGTGCGTTTTCATGCGCAAGAGATACAGGCATCTGCTGCATGACAGCCTGACTTAGCTTCTCATCCTCCGGTACGGCTCCCAGATACTCAAGCGGAAGCTTTAGGTATCTTTGAACGACCACATTCAGCTTGTTAAAAAGCGCTGTTCCTTCTTCTTCCCTGTCAACCTTGTTTGCGATGACCTTTATCTTTGATGTCTCTGTCGAGAATCTCGGATGTCTGTTTAAAGCCTTAAGCAGTGAATATGAATCCGTGATTGATGTAGGCTCCGGTGTCGTAACAAGAAGTATCTCTCCGCTTGCTACCAAAAATTCCAGGACAGCATCGCTTATACCGGCTCCCGTATCTATTATGATAACGTCCGCCATCACATCAAGCTGAGCCAGATTGTTGATTATATATCCCAGGTATTCCTTGCTTAGGTTTGACAGGCCGACTATGCCTGAACCGCCCGATATGAAGCCTATCTCACCCGGTCCCCATGTGATGATATCCGTGATGCTCTTTCCCTGATATAAAAGATCGCACAGGTTGTGTCTGGGCACCGTGCCGAACATTATCTCAATATTTGCCAGGCCGAAATCCGCATCAAGTATTATGACACGCTGCCCCATTCTCTTAAACCAGATGGCCAGATTTATAGAGGTGTTCGACTTTCCGACGCCGCCTTTTCCGCTGGTCACGGTTATTACCCTGGCAGTGGGTCTTATCACCGTATTATTCGCTTTTATTATATTTCTTAACTGTTCTGCCTGATCCAAGGTGCTTCCTTTCTATTTTACCATACAATTCGCAATTATGTAAACTGTGTTTTAGACTATTCTAGCCCCCGAGTATCTGTTTTACGGTAGATTGAGGATCAAATCTGTCAATGTCCTCAGGAACGTTCTGACCGTATGTAACATATGAAAGATCAGCTCCTGTATAGAGCTTTAGATTTAACAGATTTCCAAGAGATGTCGTTTCATCGAGTTTTGTAAATATGATCTTGAAATCCGTCATCTCCTTATATGTATCCGCAATGCTTATAAGATCCTTGTACTTTGTCGTAGCACTCAGTACCAGATAAACTTCAGGCTGAGTCTTTTCATCGAGTGCATGGATGACAACATTTGTATTGTTCTTCTGCTCCTCATTGTGATGAGAATGACCTGCGGTATCTACGAGTATGTAGTCAAAATCCATGAACCTGTCATATGCTTCCTCTATCTCTGCGGGAGAATAGATGATAAGACAGGGGATCTCCAGGATATTTGCATAAGTCCTTAACTGTTCGGCCGCGGCGATCCTGTATGTATCGCTTGTCAAAAGCGCTACCTTCTTCTTTTCCTCAAGACAGAACTTGCTGGCTATCTTTGCTATGGTAGTAGTCTTTCCGACTCCCGTAGGGCCGACAAAATATACGACCTTCGGTCCCTTTGGCGCCGGTGTTATCACTGAAGTCTGCCCGAATTTTAATATCATCTTCTGATATATGTTTGTAAGAAAATAATCAACGGGCATGTTGGGCTTGTTTGCTTTTTCAGCCTCTTCTATGATCTGGTTTGCGTATTTTTCATGTACCTCGTTATCGATCATCATGTTGTAGAGAAGCTTTGTGAGCTTCATCTGATCGTTCTCCTCGGTATGAGGCTCGCTCTTTACTTCCTCGCTTACCTTTGAATCCTCGTTTTCAAGACGCTTCTTTATTAGAGTCTCAATGGAATCGAGCTTTTCCTCAAGCGCATTGTTTGACTTGCTGTCAACATCATCATAAGGAGTAGACGAAGCATTTACAGGTTCAGAAACCTTTATGCTCTCAGCCTTCTTTTGCTCTATCTCTTTTTGTTTTGCGGCAAGCTGTTCGAGCGCTGTCATCGCAGGAGCCTTCGGAGGCTGCTTTTCTCCCTCTTCTTCAAGTGCGACTGTCACTTCCACCTGAGGAGATGAAAAGAATGAGAATATTCCTTTTTTCTTTATCGTGCGGACATTCATTATAACGACATCAGGACCAAGTTCCTTTCTTGCGATGTCGATGGCATCCGCCTCGGTTTTACTTGAGAATTTTTTGATTATCATGCTGTTACCATCCCGACAGACTGTAATTCAACGTTTGATTCCACTTCATTATATGATACTACTGCTATATCCTTGTAGTAGTCTTCTATAAGTCTCTTGAAATATATCCTTACTATGGGCGAGGTTATTACGATCGGTGCCTTGCCTAAGTTTTCAAGTTTCTTAGCTTCCGCTTCAACCGACTTTAGTATCTCTTTCGTAAGATCAGGATCAAGGTTTAGATAAGTGCCGTTTTCTGTCTGCTTGACTCCCGACATGATCTTCTGTTCAAGCTGAGGATCGAGTGTGACAACGCTCGATGTCTCGTTCGGAGGGAAGAACTTGTTCGATATGGCTCTCTTTAGCGCCTGTCTCACATACTCAGTCAGAATATCCGTATCCCTGCTCGTCGTTGCATAATCGGCAAGTGTCTCAAAAATGGTGAGCAGATCTCTTATCGAGATGCCTTCCTTAAGAAGATTCTGCAAAACCTTCTGGATCTCGCCTATGCCAAGTAACTTCGGTGTAAGTTCGTCAACAAGTGTAGGATTAGAATCCTTAAGGTTGTTGATGAGATTCTGTACATCCTGACGGGTGAGCAGCTCATCGATATGCTGTCTGATTATCTCAGTCAGATGAGTAGCGATGATGCTGGGCGGATCTACGACTGTATAGCCGAGCGATTCCGCACGCTCTCTCTGTGATTCCGTTATCCATATGGCAGGCAGATGGAATGAGGGTTCATATGTGGGGATACCCGTTATCTCTTCTTCAACATAGCCCGGATTCATCGCCATGTAATGGTCAAAGAGTATCTCTCCTTCAGATATCTGTATGCCCTTGATCTTGATGATGTACTGATTGGGATTTAACTGAATGTTATCCCTGAGTCTGATTATCGGAACTACGGTACCGAGTTCAAGAGCTATCTGACGTCTGATCATTACGACTCTGTCTAGCAGATCACCGCCCTGGTTGACATCGGCAAGAGGTATGATGCCGTAACCGAATTCGAGCTCGATAGGATCGACCTGCAAAAGTGAATTGACGTTTTCAGGCTGTCTTATCTCTTCTGCGGCTGTTTCTTCCGCACT
>CADAPR010000090.1 GCA_902789785.1 uncultured Lachnospiraceae bacterium | reverse complement strand
TATTCCTGCACTCCACTCATAAAATGATTTTTCATTATCACACCAGGAAAGAATTGTTTCAGCATCACTGCTTTTATATGGTCTGAGCTCCATTTTTATATTCCTTTCAATTAAAATCTGTTCTTCTACTAAGAAAATGTGCAAATCCATGTGCCAGTTTCAAATTAACGATCATAGCAATTACCGAGATTATTATACATGTAACAGTTAGTATATCTAAAGACAGATAACACGAGCTTTTGATAAGTATGAGTATACTGATGGGCAAACAAATGCTACTTGTGATGACGCACGGTATATATCTTTTAATATATATCGAAAGAATGAGGTGAACTGCAAAGTGGCCGGTCAGAGATAAAAAGATACCAAACCAAACAGCATATAATATCTTGCTCGGGAAGTAATAGGCCAAAAGGCTAATACCGAAGAATGGAATGAATTCTTCATAAACAGCTGCAGCAAATGTCGATGTTGTGAGTCCGTTGTATATTTTATTTAGTTTTGGAAAGCGTTCAAAAAGGTCCGAGTTTGTTTTAAAAAACCAGTCAAAGCCTATGATCTCCTCCATATCATGAAAAATAAAGATGATTGGCAATAGTAATAGATATTCTCTCATTTTCCCTCCGTATTATAAGTATTAAAGTCAAAATGACACACTTGTATCGTTTCTGCGATAAGTATATAATATAATCTGAAAATGTAAATACAGATTGATAAAGATACACGATTTTATAAAAATGTGTCATTTTTGAGGAAAATACATATGATCGAATCAAACAATCCTTCAGCTGTAAGATCGAAGATCGAGATAACGCAGGCGTTGCTAAAGCTTATGGAAGAGTATCCGTACAGTGAGATTACCGTTAAACAGATAATACTTACAGCATCATTGGCAAGAAAGACATTTTACAGGAATTTTGAGTCAAAGGATGATGTATTGTGTTCACTGATCAAAAAGTCATTCCGCGAGTATTTTGACATAGTGAATAATGCCAGAGGAGATGTACTTACAACGATATTTTCGTATGCAGAAAAAAACAGGGACATTTTAATGCTTCTTGAAAAAAACGACATGCTACATCTGGTGCTCAAATGCATGAATGAGGACGGACCTTTGCTTAGAAAAAACGAGGTTTCAGCGTCAAATCCGTTCAATGAGCTTTTTGAGGGACTGGACTCTGAATATCTTATAGCACTAAATAACGGAGCAGTATGGAATGTTATGGCATTATGGGTGCACCGAGGGATGAAGGAAGATCCACAATTAGTAAGAAATACAGTTGAAGAATATTTAAAAAGGATAAAGAACAATACGTTTGGGTTCTAGAGTCTGATATAATGAATAAGTGTAAATTGAGAATAAAATACAGCATATTGTTCATAGTTATATTATTGATCGAATTTGTTATAGGTAAATGGACTACGGGAATAGTAAGAGGATTTGTAGGCGATGTTCTAGTCATCCCGATGATCTATTTTATGATAAGGGCGATCATATTTGTGTATGACAGGATTTTTTCTGTCTATGTGCTACCGCTGTTATGCTACTTCTTAGGCTGGCATGCAGAACTGCTGCAAGCATACGATATCACTGGACATCTTGGAATTGATAAGAATTCTCTGCTCGGGATTATCATAGGCGGACATTTTGATCTTTTGGACATTCTGGCATATATGTTTGGATTATATCTGATAGGAATGTATCTTGGTTTGGAAGCAAGGGATGACAGACGCTGGTTTTATCCGATCGGTGTCTTTATACATTGGACATGGGGATTTGCTCAGACGCTAGGTGGTCTTATGCTGTATCTTTGGTTTTACAACAGTCCGCATCGATATTACCGCGGTGTTGTACTTACCGAATGGCCTCTAAACGGAGGTATATCTTTAGGCATGTTTATATTTGCTCCTCATGAAAGGCCCGATATCACCGTACACGAATATGGTCATACATTTCAGGCGTTACTGCTGGGACCTATGTATCTTTTGATCATAGGCATTCCGTCTATTAGCTGGGCATGTTTTCCCATTTTTGACAAGTTGCGTAATAAAAGAGACATACCATATACATGGCTATACTGTGAAAAATGGGCTTCATACTGGGGCGAGAAGATAACAAAGGAAAGGGCTTACTGGTAATGATCACAGATGAGATAAGAGAAGAATTATTTGCAAAACAGGATAAGAAATACAGGGATATGCAGATAAGGATCATACCTAACATTGATAAGGATACAATAATAGGTGTAAGAACACCGTTCCTTCGTTCCTACGCAAAACAGCTTTTAAAAAGGGATGACTTCAATGAATTTTTAAATAATCTGCCGCATAAGTATTTTGAGGAGAATCAGCTTCATGCATTTATCATATCCGAATTCAAGGATTTCTCAAAGTGCCTTAGCGAGGCCGAACGATTTCTGCCATATGTTGACAACTGGGCAACGTGCGACCAGATGTCTCCAAAGGTATTTAAAAAAAATAAACAGGCTTTGTTAGAAACAGTAAAGCAATGGATATACTCTGACAAGACATATACGGTAAGATTTGGCATTGGGATGCTTATGGAGCATTATCTGGATGAAGATTTTGACCTGTCATACCCCGAAATAGTCTCAACGATCAGATCTGATGAATACTATATCAATATGATGATCGCATGGTATTTTGCCACTGCACTGGCAAAGCAGTATGATAGAGTTCTTCCGTTTATAAAAGAGAAAAAACTTGATGTATGGACGCATAACAAAGCAATTCAGAAATCTGTGGAAAGCTATCGTATATCCGATGAACAGAAAGAATATCTCAAAACTTTGAAGATAAAGAAATAACGGGTAAAAGAAATGAATTATATTAACAGCATCAGAGAGTATATTGGACACGATTTGGTAATGACAGTCGGCTGCGGTGTTCTCATAGAGAATGACAAGGGACAGATCCTTCTGCAAAAGAGGAGTGATACCGGAGAATGGAGTCTTCCCGGAGGAGCTCTTGAACCTATTGAGACATATGAACAGGCAGCAAAAAGGGAAGTAAGAGAAGAGGCGGGGATTGAGGTTAAGAATCTCAAGCTTTTCGGTATATATTCAGGAAAACAAAGAGAGATACATTATCCTAACAAGGATGTTGTGTATTCTTTAGCCGTTATGTTCTGGACAAATGAATACAGCGGTGTGATCTCAGATACGGATTCTGAGGTGATAGAGCATCGATTCTTTAACAGAGATGAGATTCCGGCTGAATTATTCCCTTGTGACAGCAAGGCAATACTTGACTGGTCAAAAGGGGTAACTGATATTATTGTTGACTAGGAAGGAAAACTTACAAAGATTATGATCAAAGCATATTTTTTGGATTATACGGGAACCATGGTTAAAGAGGATGAGCCATATACCAGACAGTTGCTTGAGTATTTTGTTAATCACAGCAATATCAATGATCCCAAAGAAATACTTCGCATTGTATGGGATATGGTAAAAACTCTTGAGGCACAAAGTCATGGGGATGCGTTTATAAGGAATGACGAAAAGGTTGACAGGATACTTGATTATTGCGTAAAGGAATACGGACTAAACGGTGATCTTGATTACATGCACCAAATCTGGAGAAATGTGTGGGTGCATGCACCTTTGTTTGAAGATGTGAAGGAATTTTTTGAAAGATCAAAACTTCCGATTTATGTATTATCAAATGATGATCTGAGCTATCTGGAGGAATCGATGAAGATAAAAGGCTTAGAGCCTGCGGGAATCATATCTGCCGAGATGGCGCGTGCATGCAAGCCTAATAAGGCGATATTTGAGAAAGCTATGGAGATAGCAAAGGTAAAACCCGACGAGGTTATACATATCGGAGATTCGATCACTTCGGATATTGAACCTGCGAAACTTCTTGGGATAACGCCTGTTTATATATCAAGAAAGCAAGATGTTAAGATCGAGTCTGTACGTGTTATAAGATCGTTGAGAGAACTGTTATGAAAGGCAAGGAAAATGACATTATACGACAATAGACCGGAAAATGAAGATGGAAGACTTGACAGAGAGATAAAGACATATGATTTCCTGGATAAACTCGGTATAGAATATAAAAGGACCGACCACGATCCTGCTACAACAATGGAAGCATGCGCTAAAATTGATGAAGTTCTGGGAGTAGTTATGTGCAAGAATCTGTTTTTGTGCAACAGACAGAAAACATGCTTTTATCTGCTGCTGATGCCGGGAGATAAGAAATTCAAGACCAAAGAACTGTCTAATCAGATAGATACGGCCAGACTCTCGTTTGCACAGGAGGAAGATATGCTAAGGTTTCTTGATATTGAGCCAGGTGCTGTCAGTGTAATGGGGCTTATGAATGATACGGGTAATGATGTCAGGCTTTTAATTGATGAAGATGTTCTTAAGAGCGAGTATATTGGGTGCCATCCATGTGTATGCACATCATCTCTTAAGATTAAGACCAAAGATATCCTGAATAAATTCCTGCCGGCTACAGGCCACGAATATGTAACTGTACATCTTGTTGGAGAGGACTGAATTATGAGTGCGATAACAATAAAAAAGATAGGGATTACAAAGCTGGAACGCGATAGGGCATTGTGATGAAGGAGCTGCTGTGATCACCCCGGGGTTTAATCTTCCTGCTAAGTATGTTATTCACGCCGTAGGTCCCAGATGGTCTGGAGGCAATAATAACGAGCCACAATTGCTGTACGGTGCATACAGGAATTCATTGCTCATTGCAAAAAACAACGGACTTCGTTCAATTGGATTTCCTCTCATATCTGCCGGAATATTTGGATATCCGATAGATAAAGCGTGGGACAGAGCAGTCAAAGCGTGCAAAGATTTTATTGATGACAATCCAGATTATGAGATTGAGATCATTTTCGCTGTCCTTGATGATAATATCATGAAGATCGGTGAGCGTGTAATTGCGGGTTATTGAATATGGATCATCCTTACATTGATACAGTTATATATGATAATTTCTATGAAATGCTAAGAGGCAGATATGATGAAAGTGCTGATACATGTGCTATTCGTTTCATGAAAGGTGACAAGATTATTGATATTACTTATCATGAAATGATCGATCAGATTGCTTCTGTATATGGATTTCTGAAAAATGAAGGATACAAAGGAAGACACATAGGCATTGTTTCTGAAAACCGTTATGAATACTTGATCATATACCTTGCGAGTGTATTTGATAATGTCATAGTGCCGATAGATAAAGAGCTTGACAGACAGACCGTAGCTGATTGTGTGAGACGGTTTGATGTTGATGCTCTTTTTTTCACTGATAAGACATCCGATACTATCTCTCATATATCAGAAGATGTAAAACTCTACAATATAGACGCGTTATATACGGGGATTGCTGTCGGATACGAAACAGCATCTTTTTTTGAAGATGTAAAAGACACGGATAAGGACAGATTTGCTATACTTGCATCCACATCCGGAACAGATGGAAAGATGAAAGGCGTCATGCTGTCACAGTACAATGTGATAACAAACATCCGTGGCACACTCGAAAACAATGTACTAAAAAACCCGACACTCGCATTTCTGCCAATGAATCATACTTATGGATTCAATCCATGTATGTTAGCGACTCTGTATAACGGCACAACTCTTTGTCTGTGTCTCGAACTTAAACATCTTTTACGAGATCTTAAATCTTTTGATCCGTTCTTTTTCGGAGCAGTCCCGATGGTCATCGAGGGAATGTATAGCAATATACTTAGAGAGATCAGACTAAGAAAAAAAGAACGAGTATTCAGGTCAATGTTGTATGTAAGCCGGATATTACTAAAGGCAGGTATAGATCTTAGACACTTTTTTTTCGGCAAAATGATAAATAAGAATCTGAGACTTGTTGTTAACGGAGGTGCTGCGCTAAACAGCGAGTATGTCGAGAAATTCAGCGAACTGGGTATAACAATACTAAACGGATATGGACTTACTGAATGCTCACCGACGATAGCGGTGAGCAGAGAGTGCAATAATGTTGCGGGAAGCGCCGGGACCATCATGAAGAATATAGATGTAAAGATCTCCGATGAAGGCGAGATCATGGTAAAAGGCCCCTGCGTCATGCTCGGATATTACAATGATGAAAAAGCAACGCAACAATGCATGAAAGATGGTTATTTCTGTACCGGAGATATAGGGTATACTGAAGGACGTGTCATATATGTGACAGGAAGAAAGAAAAACCTTATAATACTTGAAAACGGTAAAAATGTAGCACCGGAGTATCTTGAGGATAAGATCAACAGGATAGATTATGTTAAAGAGAGTCTTGTGGTAGAAAAAAAGACAGAAAAAGGAAACAGCATTCTTACGGCGCTTGTCGTGTTATCTGAAAATGTTTCTGAAGAGAAGATAAAACAAGATATAGATAAAATAAATGAAACCCTGCCGGGTTACATGCATATCGATGATTACAAGATCATGAGCAAAGAATTTGAAAAGAACAGTTCAAGGAAGATCATAAGGAGTTTATATGTTTGACGATATAAGGCAGATCCTGTTAGAAAACTACGGAATAAAGGATATTGATAATAGCACGGATTTTAAAAAGGATCTGGGACTCAACTCATTTGATCTGATGAATCTTGTGTGTTTGATCGAGGAGAGATATGCTATAGAACTTGATGAGGAGAAATACAGGAAGATGACCACCATTGGCCAGATGTGTGATTATCTTAATACACTGATCAAAGAATAGATGAAAGTATGTGATGTAGATAACAGGAAACTGCAAAAGAGATTTTTACTGTTTCGAAAGGAACTGTACAATTCAAGAAAACTGTATATAGACAATAATTATTTTATGCTTAAGGAGATATTCGGGGGCAAGCTTAAGTTTACTGAAGACCTGGAAATCAAACCTGTCATGATAACGGATGAATCTGGCGGCATATTGTGTGAGGGAGTCATTGCTTATACGGATGATCTAAAGGAGTATGTACAGCTTTGCTTTTTTGAAGCAAAGAAAGGCTGCAAAGAAGCAGTTAAAATGCTTGTAGATGAGGCTGTAAAAGTCGGAAAAGAACATGGATGCAAAAAACTTGTCATAGGTCTTTACGGGCATGTTAATTACGGACTTGGACTTCAGTCATCTCATTATGATGAATCAAATTCGTTTTCATCTCCCGGAAACCCGAGTTTTTACAACGATTATCTATCTGATCTTGGATGTGAGCTTATAAAGCTTAATTCGTATATAACCTATGATCTGCAAAACAGGCTGGACAGATACAGAGCGATCATAGATAAGTTTGACAGACAGTATGAGTTTAGAGTTTTTGATAAGAAAAGGTTCGATTATTATTCGAAGATATACACAGATCTGAATAATGAGTGTTTTGCAGATCACAGATATTACTATCACCGCAATTATGAGCATGACAAGGAAATGCTTAAGGAACTCTTTCTGTTTATGAAAGAGGATTCTATAATCTTTGCCTTCCATGAAGATGAACCGGTCGGATTTATCATGTGGTATCCCGATTACAATGAACTTGCCAATCCCGGAGAAATATTCGGTGTGATACATTACCTAAGATATAAGCTAAATACGCGTTCGATACGTACAGCGAAGGTAATGGAATACGGAGTTTTAAAGGAATACCGAGGCAGTGGATTGCCCATGGCTCTCATAAACAAAGTTTATGAACGTATGCCTGATTATGGATGTACAAGAGTCGAGACATCTTGGATACTTGATGAAAATGAGGACTCAAACAGTTTCTGCAGAGCTATATGCGAGAAAAACTACAAGGATTATGCTGTTTATGAAAAAAGCATCTGACAGTGCGACAAAATATATCGGAAATGATGCAGATGAATTATTCACTGTTTTGAAGCAAGGAACGATAACAAAAGATCATCCGTATAGTCAGGATGAGTTTTTGCCGTTTCCTTTTCAATATGATCTTTTAAAAATACTAAAAAGTGGAAACCCTCTAAAACAGACATATTATTACATAGACAACGGAACAGACTATGCTTTTTTTATCGTATATGACAACAGGATGAATCTGTTTACTTTCGGAAAAGCCAGCCTTTTTATGAATATTCAGACTGTTGCATTTCCGTGCTCATTAAGTTGTGGAGGCTATCTTACCAACAATTTAGGATTCATGCTTTCCTACATAAAGACAATAAAAGGCTGCAAACTGGTGCTCAACACAGACATCATCGCAAAAACTGATGGAGTATCATTTGGAGAGACATTGCCGACATGCGTTCTTAAACTGGATACAAAGTTTAAAAGCAAGGAAGATTATCTGTCTTCATTAAGAAGCCAGTACAGACGTAGGATAAACATCGCGTGCAAACGATGTTCTGATATTGAGACTAAGCAAATTAATGGTGCAAGCATAGATATATATCCTTTGTACTTACAGACATTTGAGAGATCAAATTTTAAACTCGAAAGGCTTTCAAAAAGCTTTTTTGATAAGATAGATGCTACTAAGATCATATTCATTGAAACGGGCAAGCCTATCGGGTTTGTGATGTTAAAAAAGATAGGCAAAAGACTTGTATTCATGTTTTGCGGTATGGATTATGATATGACTGATCGTAAGATAAGCTGTGTCGATCTGTATTATTATATGTTGCTAAGTATAGTGGACTACGCGATTGTCAATGGTTGTGAATCCATAGATTTCGGACAGACATCGGAAAACACTAAGCTTAAGTTTGGGGCTAAGCTTGAAAAGAGATATTTCTACGCCCATCATACAAATCCTTTTTTAAATCTATTTGCTATGGCAGGAAGACATATTCTTGAATATAAATATGATTTTCCAAATTACAACGTCTTTAAAGAGAGACAATGATGAAAGTACTGTTATTCAGACCAAGACCTCATAAGGAAACTATCGGCTTACAGAACGTGATGATCTGCGAGCCTCTTGAACTGGAATATATTTCAGCCAATATAGAGGCGCTGGGGCACAGCTGTGACATAGTCGATATGATCATAGAAAAGAAGCCTGTTAGATATTTTATGAAGAAGTATGATCCGGATGTCGTAGGGATCACCGGGTATATTTCTCATGTAAATATCATGAAGCAGTATGCGTATGAGGCTAAGGCATATAATCCTGATGTGAAGACAGTTATCGGAGGTGTGCATGCTGAGGTCAATCCGCAGGATTTCGAATCAAAATATGTTGATTATATAATCAGGGCAAACGGGATCAGAACTTTCATTGACATTTTAAACTGTATAGAGGGGAAAGAAGCTAAAAGCGAGATAGACTGTGTGTATTCAAAGGATAGGGGTGCACCTAAGAAGGATCTGACATTTGATTATCTTTTTCCTGACAGGGAAAAGGTAGACAGATACAGATCAAAGTATTACTACATGTTTCACAGAAACTGCAGTCTGATAAAAACATCATTTGGGTGTCCCTATAACTGCAAATTCTGTTTCTGCCGTCAGGTCATGGATGATCAGTATTTTGCCAGAGATCTTGAAAACATAGTCGATGAGCTTAAGAGTATAAGGGAGACAGAAATATATATCGTTGATGACGACTTTTTGGTGGACCGGGAAAGGATACTTTACTTCTGCGATTTGCTCAAAAAGAACAATATTAACAAAAAGTACCTGATCTACGGCAGAGCGGATTTTATCGCATCAAATGAAGATGTGATAGCAAGATTTAAGGACGCTGGGCTGAGAGCCGTAATAGTAGGGCTTGAATCGTGCGACAGCAAACAGCTTGATGACTATAACAAGAGGACTAATGTCACAATAAATGAAAAAGCAGTCTCTATACTTAAGAAGTATGACGTGGAATGCTATGGAACATTCATTCTCGGACTTGACTGGGTATGGGCAGACTTTGATGCACTGTATAAATGGATAAAGAAGCTTGGACTTGTATTTGTTAACCTTCAGCCCCTGACTCCGCTTCGGGGAACTGATATCTATGAGAAGTACAAGCCCAGGTTTATCGTAAGAGAAGATGAATACGAAAAATGGGATCTGGCTCATCTCGTAGTCAGACCTGATAACATTTCGGTCAGAAGATATTACTGGTATACGATGGTGCTTTACTACAGGATAACTGCGAATCCTGTCAGTGCATGGTATATGATAAAAAAATACGGACTTCACGATACGCTCAAACTGAGCTGGGGTGCATTTAAAGTAAATAATCAATACTGGAAGAAACTTATTGTCGGAAAATGATGTTTGAAGTATATGAACGAAAAGATCAAAGTTTTACTGATTAGACCCAAATACTCCTCTATAGTTGCTAATCTGGAACCGCTCGGATTGGAATATCTTTCCGGTCTTGCCGGTGAGCTCGGGATAGAATGCGATATCCATGATGAGTTTCAGTACTCATGGATCGGCAGGCTTGGCAGGATGTGCAGGCTGATCAAGAAGGGTGGCTACAACTTCATAGGATTCAATGCCAATGCGAATACCGTTGATTATATAAAGAACAGGGCAGGACAGTTAAAGAAAAGATTCCCCGATATAACTATAATGGTAGGTGGACCGGAGGCTGAACTTAATTACAGGGATTTCTGCTGTGACGATATCGATCTGATATATCACGATAACGGACTTATGACTCTTAAAAGCATGTGGGAGAACGGGTTTGAGTCCGAAAAGCTTGAAAAACATACGGGCATATGCTTTAAAAAAGCGGGCAAATGGGTCATCAAGGAAAAGGGAGAACCTGTCTGCGGATTCATCAATAAGCCCGACAGGAGTGCGTTTTACAAGGGATTAAAGAAAAATTTCATCTTCATGAAGGGTAAATATGCTCTGAGCAAGGCTTCGTTTTCGTGTCCGTTCGGATGCTGTTTCTGCTATTGTACCAAGATGAACAGCGGAAAGTATACCGAAAGAGACATAATGGAGGTCGTTGATGAAGTAGAGGAGATCAAACACGATAAGATATGGTTCGTTGATGATACCTTTTTCTTTGACAAGGAACGAGTAAGGACTTTTTGCGAAGAGATAATATCAAGGGGTATAAAGAAAACTTTTATGGCTTATGCAAGGGCTGATTTTATAGCTGCCAATGAGGATATACTTCCTCTTGCTTATAAGGCAGGGTTCAGGGATATACTGGTCGGACTCGAAGCCATAACTGATGAACAGCTTGATATCTATAACAAGCAGACATCTAAAAACGAAAATATAGTCGCTATTAAGAATCTATTAGACAACAACATTGTATGTGACGGACTGTTTGTCATAAGCTACACGGCTACAAGACAGGACTATAGGAATCTGATGAAGTTTGTTAAGGACAATAACTTGCTCTGGGTAGTATTCGGCATCTTTACTCCTTACAAGGGCACGGATGCATACGATGAATACAAGGACATGCTCATTAATTTCAGATCGAGCAGACTTGATGGTACGCATATCACTATAAAACCTACAAATATGAGCTCATTTGAGTTTATGCTCAGGTATTACTGGATACATGTTCTGACATATCCTAAGATCATGGTCAGAACTCTGTTTGGCACTGCTTACGATACTAAGAAAAAGGGTTGGTTCTGATATGACGCAGAAGTATATGTTTGTACGTGTGCATTACGATAAGAGAGTGGCAAGTTTGGAACCGCTC
>CADAPR010000089.1:6308-20857 GCA_902789785.1 uncultured Lachnospiraceae bacterium | reverse complement strand
AAATAAATACTTGTCTCAAGGCTAAATGTTATGTATAATATCATAAGTTGAATAATTGTATACAATTATACAGTTCAAGATTTGAGATAGAGGAGATTGATTATGAAAGCATACAAGAGTATGTCCAAGGAGGAGCTTTTAACCCTTAAGGCTGAACTGTCAGCAGCATATGAGGATGCAAAGGGCAAAGGACTTAAGCTGAACATGGCCAGAGGTCTTCCGAGCGCCGAGCAGCTTGATATGGAGGCAGACTTCTTTAACACACTCAATCCTATGAGTGAGTTTCATTCAGAAGCAGGAGTGGACTGTCGAAACTACGGCGAGCTCATCGGTATAACCGAAGCAAGAAGACTCATGGGAGACATGATGGGAGTAAGCCCTGACAATGTAATAATCTTTGGTAATTCATCTCTTAATATAATGTATGATACCGTAGCTCGTTCGATGATACACGGTGTATGCGGTTCAACACCCTGGTGCAAGCTTGACAAGGTAAAGTTCTTATGTCCTGTTCCTGGCTATGACAGACATTTTGCCATAACAGAGCAGTTTGGAATCGAGATGATAAACATACCGATGACAGAGAACGGACCTGATATGGATCTTGTGGAGAAGTATGTAAACAGCGATCCCGCAGTCAAGGGTATCTGGTGTGTTCCAAAGTATGCTAATCCATCAGGTGTTACATATTCCGATGAGACTGTAAGAAGGTTTGCAAATCTTAAGCCCGCGGCTAAAGATTTCCGTATATACTGGGATAATGCATATATAATCCATCATCTTTATAACGGTGTGGAAGAGGAGCTGCTCGAGATACTCAGCGAATGCGAAAAGGCAGGAAATCCTGATATGGTATATGAGTTCTGCTCAACATCAAAGGTTACATTCCCGGGTTCCGGTGTCGCAGCGATCGCTTCATCAAAGGCAAACCTTGATTTCATAAAGAAGATAATAACGATCCAGACTATCGGTCATGATAAGCTTAACCAGCTTCGTCATGTAAGATACTTTAAGAATCTTGACGGCATGAAGAATCATATGAAGAAGCATGCTCAGATAGTACGTCCGAAGTTTGAACTAGTACTCAGTACGCTTGAAAAGGAATTAAAGGAAGCTCAGATCGGTACATGGACAAATCCTCACGGAGGATATTTCGTATCGTTCAATTCACTTGACGGCTGTGCATCAAAGATAGTGAGCATGTGCAAGGAGGCAGGGGTCACACTTACAGGAGCAGGTGCAACATATCCCTATAAGAAGGATCCTAACGACAGCAACATCCGTATCGCGCCTACATTCCCTCCGATCACTGAGCTCGCTCAGGCTCTTGAGGTATTCGTACTCTGCGTAAAGCTTGCAAGCGTTGAGAAGCTTTTGGAAGCATAGGTTTGTTATGAGTGAGTATAAGCGTTTAAACAGGACTCTTGTAAGCAAGGGTACGATAATAGACTATTACAGGGATGAATTGCTCATTCCAAACGGCCATATAGGCATGTGGGATCATATAGAGCATAAAGGAGCCGCCGCAGCACTGGCTGTTTTGGATGACGGCAGGATACTTATGGTCAGACAGTATCGCAACTCGATAGAAAGAGATACTCTTGAGATCCCTGCGGGAGGCCTGAATCCAAACGAGGATCCCATGAAGGCTGCTGCAAGAGAGCTTAAGGAGGAGACGGGCTATGTTGCGGGGCATATCGAAAAGCTGCTCTCACTGTATACGACCGTAGCATTTTCAAACGAAAAGATACATATATACAAGGCATATGATCTTACAAAGGACAGACAGCATCTGGATGATGATGAATTTGTTGATGTACAAGCTTATACCCTTGATGAACTGATCGAAATGATAAGGAAGGGAAAGATAGAGGATTCCAAGACGATCGCAGCGATCATGACATATGCAAACGAGATTAAAAAGTGATAATGGATGTCGGTAAATTACCGGCATCTTTTTTTGAGCAAATTAACCATAAATTATCGACATAAAAATTAAAAAAAACAAATTTATGTTAATTATTTTAAATTTTTTAAAAAAATTTTTTATGTTAATTTCACAACATGTAGTGCGAGTCATTATTTCGCTTTGCAACATTTTGTGTAAACCTGAAAAACACTGAATTTTCGCGCAAAAAAGGGCATTGATTTTACATAATTTATTGATTATAATAGGTTTTACCGACACAAAAAACAGGGTTTGAGTGGGAGAAAATACACAGAATGCAAAAAGAAATAGATGCTTTTATTTCATATTTACATAACGTGAAAAAGACATCATCCAATACGGAATTGTCTTATCAAAGGGACCTGAAAAAGTTTGTCGCATTTTTAGAAAAGAGAAATGTGAAATCAGCTGCTGAGATCACAAAGGATGATCTGTCTGCATACATGGATTACATGAAGACAGAGGATTTCAAACCTGCAACCATATCAAGAAATGTTGCATCGATCAAGGCACTCTTTCATTTCATGGCTTATGAGGGAATGGTCAAGGAAGATATCAGCTCAGTGCTTAAGTCGCCCAAGATCGAGAAAAAGGCTCCCGAGATCATGACTATGAACGAGGTCAACACTCTTTTGGAACAGCCAAACGGCGATACACCAAAGGAGATAAGAGACAAGGCAATGCTTGAGCTGCTCTATGCAACAGGCATAAGGGTTTCTGAGCTCATCACGTTAAAATCCGAGGATCTGAATCTGCAGATGAATTATATTGTCTGCAATCACGGAGGAAAGGAAAGGATAATCCCATTCGCTGTTTGTTAACTGCTCGGGAGTTCCGATGAGCAGACAGGGATTCTGGAAACTGATAAAGTACTACAGCAGAAAAGCCGGCATCACAACGGATATAACACCGCATACATTGAGACACAGCTTTGCGGCTCACCTTGTTGAGAACGGTGCCGATCTTAAGTCAGTTCAGGAGATGCTAGGTCACAGTGATATCTCCACGACACAGATATATGCAAATATGAACCACAACCATCTCAGAGAGGTTTATCAGAAAGCTCATCCGAGAGGTTAGAATATGAGATGCAAGGACCGCCTTTGAACTTTAGGTTTGGGGGCGGTCCTTTTATGTGTTATAATAAGGCGATATTTATATAGAAAGGAACAGGCTATGGCTATAACAGCGGATTTTCATTTACACAGCACACACAGCGGCGACGGCAAGTCTAAAATGGAGGATATCGTAAAGTCAGCGATAGACAGAGGTCTCACTCAGATATGCTTTACTGAGCACAATGATATAGATTTCCCCTATGATGAACGTACGCGCGAAGGGATGTTTGATCTTAATACGGATTCATATCTTTATGAACTGTTAGGCTTAAGGGAAAAGTATTCGGATAAGATCAAGATAGGTTTCGGAGTCGAGCTTGGGATGCAGACCGATGCGTTCAGAAAGAATGCTGTTTATGCAAAGAGCTATGATTTTGATTTCATCATCTTCTCATGTCATATCGTAAACGGACTCGATCCTTACTATCCTCAGTACTTTGAAGGCAGGAGCGAGGAAGAGGCGATGAGGGAATACTTTAAGTGTATCCTTGATAATGTCAAGCTCTTTAACAACTATGATGTGGTAGGCCATCTTGATTATGCGATAAGATATGCGCCTGAGACTGACAAGAACTACAGCTATTATACGTATAAGGATCTGATAGATAAGATACTTGAAACGGTCATAGATAACGGAAAGGGTATCGAGGTCAATACAGCGGGTATCAGAAAGTATTATCTTAAGGATGTTCATCCGAATACCGACATCCTTAAAAGATACAAGGAACTCGGAGGAGAGATCATCACTGTCGGAAGCGATGCTCACTCGGCAGGATATGAAGGCGCGGATTTTGACAGGGCATATGATGCATTAAAAGCTGCAGGATTTGAGTACTACACCACTTTCGAAGGCCGCATAGCTTCATATCATAAGCTCTGATAAGCACAAAACTCAAACTGATGTTTACATAATTTAGCACTTATGAACAATCTTTGAATTTCTGTAATTTCATCTTGAATTTGGAGTTCGTTCATTGTAGAATAGACATGCTGATAAAAAATTGACAAACTTTGTTTGTCGAAAAAATATATCAAATTCACATTTTATGGAGGATTTTTAAAATGGCAGTAAGAGTAGCAATCAATGGTTTCGGCCGTATCGGTCGTCTTGCATTCAGACAGATGTTTGGTGCAGAAGGTTATGAAGTTGTAGCTATCAACGATCTCACAAGCCCTAAGATGCTTGCACACCTTTTGAAGTATGATTCTTCACAGGGTAAGTACGCTTTGGCTGACACAGTTTCAGCTGGCGAGGATTCAATCACAGTTGATGGTAAGACACTTAAGATTTACAAAGAGCCCGATGCAAACAATTGTCCTTGGGGCGAGCTCAAGATAGACGTTGTTCTTGAGTGCTCAGGCTTCTATACATCAAAGGAAAAGGCACAGGCACACATCAATGCCGGCGCTCGTAAGGTTGTTATCTCTGCTCCTGCAGGAAACGATCTTCCTACAATCGTTTACAATGTAAACCATAAAACACTCAAGGCTGAGGATACAATCATCTCTGCAGCTTCTTGTACAACAAACTGCCTTGCTCCTATGGCTAAGGCTCTTAACGATCTTGCAACAATCAAGTCTGGTATCATGAGCACAATCCATGCTTACACAGGTGACCAGATGATCCTTGACGGTCCTCAGAGAAAGGGTGACCTCAGAAGATCACGTGCAGGTGCTGTTAACATCGTTCCCAACTCAACAGGTGCTGCAAAGGCTATCGGTCTTGTTATCCCTGAACTCAACGGTAAGCTCATCGGTTCTGCACAGCGTGTTCCTACACCTACAGGATCTACAACAATCCTTGTTGCTACAGTTGAGAAGAGCGTAACAAAGGAAGAGATCAACGCAGCTATGAAGGCAGCTTCAAATGAGTCATTCGGTTACAACGAGGATGAGATCGTTTCAAGCGATATCGTTGGAAGCACATATGGTTCAATCTTCGATGCTACACAGACAATGGTTGGCGCTGACAACCTTGTACAGGTAGTTTCTTGGTACGACAACGAGAACAGCTACACATCACAGATGGTTCGTACAATCAAGTACTTCTCTGAGTTAGCATAATAGTTGACTAAGACTTTTGGACCCGGTCAAATATGACCGGGTCTTTTTATTGAAGAAGATAGAGGCTATATGCTATAATCATTCGTGTAATTTCACATACAGAAAAGAGAGAAGCCTTATGAATTACAACATAGACGAAGCCATGAGTGCTATGGGAACAAAAAGATCAAATTACAGCTTGGAGGAGATAGAGGCTGCAAAAAAGCGCCAGAAAAAACACGGCGGCACCATTATCGACAACCTTGAGGCTATGAGAGGATCACAGGGAAGAAGCAAGCCTGTTGCCAGAAGCATCGATGAGACACTTAAGATGACTTCCGATGATATAACAAAGACACTTAAGGATCTTACCGCAAATATAGAACAGGACTTTAAGATAAGCGATACTTCATTGAACGAAACTGCATCAGAAGTGATCACAGACAACGCAAAAGCACTTGAGAGCTTTGGCGGGATGCAGGAGACACTCAAGGAAAAGATATACGGCCAGGATGAGTTTATCAAAAAGCTTGTGATAGCGTTCAAGCGCCCTTTTGTTTCAGAAAGAGACAGCAATGATGCTCTAAACAGCATATTCATAACAGGTCCGCAGTGCAGCGGCAAGCACTATGCTCTCGAATGCATCACAAATGAGATGGGAAACAGACATATACTGTCTAACAGTCAGATATATACGATGGATCTGTCTCTGTATCCGACTGCGGCTGAAGACAAGCTCTTTTTGCAGGATCTTTATTCAGCACTTATGAGCAAAGCCGTTGTACTTGTATTTGAAAACTATGAGAACTGTCATGTATCCATGCTCACAAGACTCAGTGATCTTGTAACAAACGGTGAATGCAGGCTCTCTGAAAGATACATCATGCAGAAAGGCCAGCTTGTCAGTGTGAGCAATGCTCTTGCAGGAGAAACTGTGGGTTCGTTCGAAGCAAAGGGAAAATACTTTGTATTTATCGGCAGAAACGGCCTTGAAAAACTCGCAGGAGTCATGGGTGCTCCCTTTGTAAATGCTCTCGGAGATGTATGCGAGACCAAGCCGCTTGATGAAGAGGCTCTAAAGAAGATATGCAATGAACAGGAGAGCGTTCTTATCGACAAGTGCAAGAAGCAGCTTGCATTCGATATCACTGTTGATGACAGCTTCAGGGAATACATGCTTTCACAGTCTTCAAAGAACAGAGGGCTTAAGGGGATACTGGATGCATACGCAGATATGATAAAGGCTCTTGCTCAGTTCAAGCTTGAGAGTGATGATGCATCTACTGCATTAAATCTTACATGTGAAGATGGCGAGCCATGGTTTGTTACTGAAAGCAGCAAGCAGCCGATGAGCAGCTTTATACAGCTTGGCTACAGCGGAGAGGTTGACAGCGTCGAGCATGAGCTTGACAACATCGTCGGCCTTGATATGGTCAAGGATTATATACGAAGCCTCAAGGAATACTACGCTATGCAGAAGAGACGTCGCGAAGAAGGTCTTAAAGCCGGCGAACTCAACAAGCATATGATATTTACCGGAAATCCCGGAACAGGAAAGACTACCATAGCAAGGATAGTCAGCAAATACCTAAAGGCTATCGGAGTTCTTTCGGGAGGCCAGCTCGTTGAGGTATCAAGAGGAGATCTGGTAGGAAGATATGCAGGACATACGGCACCGCTTGTAAATCAGGTAGTTAAGTCTGCTCTGGGCGGAGTTCTGTTCATAGATGAGGCTTACAGCTTATACAGAGGAGAGGACGACAGTTTCGGACTCGAGGCAATAGATACCCTCGTAAAGTGCATAGAGGATAACAGAGATAATCTTATAGTCATACTTGCCGGATATTCCAAGGAGATGGAGGATTTCCTTGAATCCAACTCCGGATTAAAGAGCAGATTCCCCAACATCATCGATTTCCCCGATTATACCGGCGAGGAACTTGTTGCTATCGCAAAGATTACGGCAAAATCAAAGGGATATGTGATAGATGAAGAAGCTTTAACACCTCTGCTCGAATTCTTTAACGTGGTTCAGGCGACAAATGCGCGTGAGGCAGGAAACGGCCGTCTGGTACGTAACAAGGTCGAGGAAGCCATCCTTAATCAGTCAAAGAGACTCGTGGCTGAAAAGGATGCAGATATGTCGCTCCTTACAAAGCTTGATTTTGAATTTGAAAATATGGAAGAAGGCAATTAATCTCCATGGATAAAAAGAAAAAGCTAAAGATAGACCCGGTACTGCTTGCAGCATGGCTTCTCGCAGCAGTATCGGCGTTTTTTGTGCATCCTGATAATGATTATCTATCATATATAGACTTTAGATCCCTCGGCATTCTGTGGTCGTTAATGGTCATAATCCAGGGATTAAAGGAAAACTCGGTATTTGAAAGGATAGCGGAAAAGCTCCTTGCAAAGGTAAAAGGCTTTAGGCAGCTTGTGCTTGTCCTTGTTTTTTTATGCTTTTTTTCTGCTATGCTCATCACAAATGATGTAGCCCTTATAACATTTGTGCCGTTTTCGATTATGATACTGATAAACTGCTCAAAGAAAGATGCGATAATACCTGTTGTGGTGCTTCAGACTGTAGCAGCAAACCTAGGAAGCATGTTAACGCCTATCGGCAATCCGCAGAATCTGTATCTCTATGGCCTTACGGCAATGAGCTTTGTTAAGTTTGTTTCCTGCATGCTGCCGTATACACTGATGGCCGCAGCTCTTCTTATCGCAAGTGTTATGATAATGAAAAAGGATGATGCTGCAGTTTTTGCCGGAGATGACTTTCATATCGTCAAGCATTTCGGAAGCAGGATACAGGTGATCACTGAGAGTGATCCCGTGGCAGGTGATGAGCATTATAGTGTTTGTGATAGTCCTTGGCATGGACTTAAAGATACTGCTTAGAGCCGATTATGTGCTGCTTCTGACATTTATCGGATTCTTTATCTTTACCGGAAACATGGGAAGGATCCCTCAGATACATGATATCTTGATGAGCACTGTTTCGGGACATGAGTTTTTTATTTCCGTGCTGCTGAGTCAGTTCATAAGCAATGTACCGGCAACGCTGATGCTTTCGGGGTTTAGTGAAAACTACAAAGAGCTTTTGGCCGGTGTGAATGTGGGAGGTCTGGGAACACTCATAGCTTCCATGGCCAGTCTAATCAGCTACAAGGCATATGCCAGCATGCAGGAGAAGAATGTACCAAGGTACATATTCGTATTTACAGTAGTAAATCTGCTGTTTTTAGCACTGCTTTGCATCTTGCATCTGTTCATATTTGCCCCTATCCAATGAAACTCGGATATGTTATAATATTTTACGCTGACGGGCAGTCAGCGTATTTTAAATTCTTACTCTGTGGTAATGCGCAGACTACAGAGAGAAAATATTTATATAGGAGGACATAAAGATGTCATTAAACAAGAAGAGCGTTGATGATTTCAACGCAAAAGGCAGAAGAGTACTTGTAAGATGTGACTTCAACGTACCGTTAAAGAACGGCGAGATCACAGACGAGACACGTATCGTTGCTGCACTTCCCACGATCAAAAAGCTTATCGGTGATGGCGCAAAGGTTATTCTTTGCTCACATCTTGGTAAGGTTAAGGAAGGACCCAATGAGAAGGAGAGCCTTGCTCCCGTAGCAAAGAGACTTTCTGAAAAGCTCGGCAAGGAAGTTAACTTCGTAGCTGACTACAATGTAACAGGCGATGCTGCTACAGCTGCTGTTGCAGCTATGAAAGAGGGAGATGTAGTTCTTCTTCAGAATACACGTTTCCGCGGCGAAGAGGAGACAAAGCCCAACAAGGCCGGCGAAGCATTTGCAAAGGAACTTGCAGATCTTGCTGATGATTATGTATGTGACGCTTTCGGTTCAGCTCACAGAGCACATGCTTCTGTGGCAGTTGTAACAAAGTACATAACAGAAAAGGGCGGCACAAACGCAGTTGGCTACCTCATGCAGAAGGAGATCGATTTCCTCGGAAATGCAGTTGAGAATCCTGTTAGACCTTTCGTTGCTATCCTTGGCGGTGCTAAGGTTGCTGACAAGCTCAATGTTATCGATAACCTCCTTGAGAAGGCTGATACCCTCATCATCGGCGGCGGTATGGCATTCACATTCTTAAAGGCTCAGGGTTATGAGATCGGTAAGTCACTCTGTGACGATGAGAAGCTTGACTACTGCAAGGAAATGATGGCTAAGGCTGAGAAGCTCGGAAAGAAGCTTCTTCTTCCCATCGATACAGGTGTTGCTGCATCATTCCCGGATCCTATCGACGGACCTGTTGATGTTAAGTATGTTCCTTCAAACGAGATCCCTGCAGATATGGAAGGTCTTGATATCGGACCTAAGACTCAGGAGCTTTTCGCAAACGCTGCTAAGGAAGCTAAGACAGTTGTTTGGAACGGACCTATGGGCGTATTTGAGAATCCTACACTTGCTAAGGGTACTATCGCTGTAGCTAAGGCTCTTGCTGAGACAGAAGCAACAACGATCATCGGCGGCGGTGATTCTGCTGCAGCCTGCAACCAGCTCGGATTTGCAGACAAGATGAGCCACATCTCAACAGGTGGCGGCGCTTCTCTTGAGTTCCTCGAGGGTAAAGAACTTCCCGGTGTATATGCTGCGGATGATAAATAAGGAGATATACAATGGCTAGAAGAAGAATTATTGCCGGCAACTGGAAGATGAACAAGACTCCCAGCGAGGCAGTTGAGTTGTGTGCAACTCTTAAAGATCTTGTAAAGAATGATGCTGTAGACGTAGTTTACTGCGTACCGGCTATCGATATCGTACCTGTAGCTGAAGCTGTTAAGGGTACAAACGTGCATGTTGGTGCCGAGAACTTCTATATCGAAGACAAGGGCGCTTTCACAGGCGAGATCTCAGCTCCCATGTTAAAGGATGCAGGTGTTGAGTACATCATCATCGGACATTCTGAAAGAAGAGATATCTTCGGAGAGAATGATATTCTGATCAATGCAAAGGTTAAGAAGGCATTCGCTTCAGGCTTAAAGCCCATCCTTTGCTGCGGCGAGTCACTCGCACTTCGTAAGGCAGGTACTTACAAGGAGTGGATCGAGAGACAGATCAAATGGGATCTTACTGACGTAACAGCTGATCAGGTAAAAGAGCTTGTTATCGCATACGAGCCTATCTGGGCTATCGGAACAGGCGAGACAGCTACAGCTGATCAGGCACAGGAAGTATGCAAGCTCATCCGTGATCTTATCGCAAAGATGTACGATGCTGCTACAGCAGAGGCTGTACGTATCCAGTACGGCGGATCTATGAACGCAGGTAATGCTGCAGAACTGCTCGCTAAGCCCGACATCGACGGCGGACTTATCGGCGGTGCTTCACTTAAGCCTGATTTCGGTCAGATCGTTAATGCATAATAAAACAGAGGGGTTCCTTAGGGAACCCCTTAATTAAGATTTTAATGGAGAACATTTATGGGCGGATTTTTTGCTGTAGCCTCAAAAGAGGATTGTGTATTTGATTTATTTTTCGGAACCGACTATCATTCTCATCTCGGAACGAGAAGAGGAGGCATGGCGGTATATGGAAAGAAAGGTTTTGACCGCGCTATTCATAATATCGAGAATTCTCCTTTCAGGACTAAATTTGAAAAGGATGTAAATGAGATGGAAGGAAGTCTGGGCATAGGATGCATATCCGATTACGAGCCCCAGCCTTTGATCGTTCGTTCACATCATGGGACCTACGCCATAACAACTGTAGGCAAGATCAATAATACGGATAAAATCGTTGATGAGATATTCTCTGCCGGCAATACTCATTTCCTGGAAATGAGCGGAGGCGATATAAATGCCACCGAGCTTTGTGCAGCGATAATCAATCAGCGTGACAATATAGTAGAAGGACTCAAGTATGCACAGGAACTGATCGACGGATCAATGTCCATCATGATACTGACTTCCAAGGGAATATATGTTGCAAGGGACAGGATGGGAAGGACGCCTATCGCAATAGGTCATAAGGAAGGCGCATACTGTGCCGCTTTTGAAAGCTTCGCATATCTTAATCTAGGTTATACGGATCACAAGGAACTCGGACCCGGAGAGATTTGCGTTATAACACCGGAGAGCGTGATAACTCTTGCCGATCCGGGAAAGGATATGAAGATATGTGCCTTTTTATGGGTATATTACGGATATCCTTCAAGCTCATACGAAGGTATAAGTGTTGAGAGGATGAGATATAACTGCGGTTCGCTCCTTTCAAAGCGTGACGATGTCAAAGCGGATATAGTCGCAGGCGTGCCTGATTCGGGTACTGCTCATGCCATAGGCTATGCCAATGAAAGCGGTATACCGTTCTCAAGACCTTTTATCAAATATACTCCCACATGGCCAAGAAGCTTCATGCCGACCATGCAGAGCAAGAGAAACCTGATAGCAAAGATGAAACTTATACCTGTTCATGACCTTATCAAGGACAAGAGCATGGTACTTATAGATGACAGTATAGTAAGAGGTACACAGTTAAGAGAAACCACCGAGTTTCTGTATCAGAGCGGTGCCAGAGAAGTTCATATCAGACCTGCATGTCCTCCGCTTTTATTTGGATGCAAGTTTTTAAACTTCTCAAGATCAAATTCCGATATGGATCTTATAGGCAGGAGAGTGATTGCCGCCAACGAAGGTGATGATGTGAGCAATGAAGTACTGCTTGATTATGCCGATCCAAACAGCGACCGTTACAGCTCAATGCTTGAACAGATAAGAAAACAGCTTAACTTTACCACACTCAGATATCACAGACTTGATGATCTTTTGGAATCAATCGGACTTGAAAGCGATAAGGTCTGCACTTATTGCTGGAGCGGAAAAGAATAAATATGAAAAACTACAGTCTGGCCGGACTTAAGAGTCAGGTCATAGAATTAATTGAATTATTAAGAGGTGCCCTTTATCCGGAGATCTTTGATCCCAATTCGATCGGAGACGGACATGAGAAGGTTGACGCCGATATGAGCGAGGTCCTTTTAAGAAAGCTTTTGATGCCTTTTTTAGAGGATGAAGAAAAGTGTCGTGACATAGCTAAAAAGATGACAAGATCTCTTCCCGAGATAAAGGAAGTCTTAAAGACTGATGTTCAGGCAGCCTACGAGGGCGATCCTGCAGCAAAGAGTGAAGAGGAAGTAATGCTTGCATATCCTGGTTTTGAAGCCATCAGTGTATTCAGACTCGCTCACAGACTCTACGAACTGAATGTGCCGATCCTGCCTCGTATGATGACAGAGTATGCACATACCATTACCGGTATAGATATACACCCGGGTGCTACGATCGGAAAGTATTTCTTCATAGATCACGGTACAGGCGTTGTCATAGGTGAGACTACTACGATCGGAGAGCACGTTAAGCTCTATCAGGGCGTGACCCTGGGTGCAAAGAGCTTCGACGTAAATCCTGACGGAACACTTGTCAAGGGTATAAAGAGACATCCGGACATAGGCAATAATGTTGTTATCTATGCGGGAGCAACGATACTGGGCGGTGATACTGTGATAGGAGATAACTGCGTGATAGGCGGAAGCGTGTGGCTGACTCACAGTGTGGAAGCAGGAAGAAAGGTTCTTTGCGCTCAGCCCAGAAATGATATTTATTCTATAGATGATTAATGTTATGTCAACCAGAACACTGGTTGACATAATTTAATATGAGGAGTTGTTATGATCACGCTTCTTGCAAGGATATTTATAAAAAGTGACAATTACAGCGATCTTACTGTAAGAGAAAAATACGGAAGGCTTTGCGGCATTGTCGGTATCTTATTAAACATACTTCTTTTTGTACTCAAGCTTTTGGCTGCAGCTATGACTGGCGCGATAGCCATAACGGCTGATGCATTCAATAATCTGTCGGATGCTGCAAGTTCTCTTGTTACCATGATAGGATTCAAGCTTGCTTCAAACAAGGCAGACAGCGAACATCCCTTCGGGCACGGAAGGATCGAATATATTTCGGGTGTTATAGTTTCATTCCTTATTCTTCTTATGGCATATGAACTGATAAAGAATTCGATCTATAAGATAATTCATCCGATGCTGCCCCATGTGGAAAGCGCTGTTTTTGTGATACTTGTATTCTCCATATTTGTTAAGGCATATATGGCATGCTATAACATATCGATCGGAAAGAAGATCACAAGTGTTGCACTAAAGGCAACTGCCAAGGACAGCCTTTCTGATGTAGCGGCAACGACAGTCGTTTTATTATCTGTACTTGCAGGAACGTTTTTTCATATTGCGCTTGACGGATACGGCGGACTTATCGTTGGGATAATGATCATGTTCACCGGGATAAGCGCCTTTAAGGATACTGTCGATCCCCTTCTTGGAAAAGCACCCGATCCCGAACTCATCAAAGAGATAGAACAGATCGTTATGTGTGATGAGAGGATACTCGGAATGCATGATCTTATCGTGCATGACTACGGACCGGGAAGGATGATGTTAAGTCTCCATGTTGAAGTTCCCTACAAGGAGGATATGTTAAAGCTTCATGAACTCATAGATACGATCGAGTATAACTTAAGGGGAGTGATAAACTGCGAGCCTGTCATACATATGGATCCGGTCGTTGATGATGACGCAGAGATAAACAGTGCAAAACAAAACCTTGAGAAGGTAATAAATGATATCGATGAGTCGCTAAAATTCCATGATTTTCATGTGCACAGGGAAGGTGTAAACATGAATATCGTTTTTGATGTGGTGACAACGCACAAGTATGCTATAGATGACAATGAACTCAGAGATATGATAACAGACAGGATGAGGGCGATCGATCCCAGATATAACTGTGTGATCCAGATAGACAAGAAGGATTAGGATCAGGACAGTATGAGACTGTCGCCGTTTTCCTTAAGCCATTTTCGATGTTCTTTGTAATCAGGATCATAAACTGATACCAGATCCCAGAAATTCTTTGAGTGATCCATGTATGTAAGATGACAGATCTCATGGATCACAACATAATCAAGTACGCGGGGAGGAGCAAGCATAAGGCGCCATGAAAAACTGAGCGTTCCATTATTTGAGCAGCTTCCCCATCTGGTCTTCTGGTCGCCTATACGTATTGAAGAGTAGTGACCGCCGATCATATCAATGTAGTATTCGACACGTTCATATATATATCTTTTTGCAGCCTGTCTGTATTTCTTTTCAAGATAGGCAGTCCTAGGATCATTTCTTTCGGCTTCTCTTAACGAGTCGGTATCTATCTTATCCTTCTGCTTAAGATACATCTCATACAGCCAGTCTTTTTTATCTTCGATTATTTCTTTTACGGTATTTACGGATGCACGCATAGGTATCCTTACCGTTATCTTTCCGCCGGGTCGCACTTCAAATCCAATGGATCTTCTTTTTGAGCGTACGATCGTATAATCTATGGTCTGTATTGT
>CADAPR010000089.1:0-6284 GCA_902789785.1 uncultured Lachnospiraceae bacterium | reverse complement strand
TCCGATTTCTTTTCTTCAGGCTCACGCATGGGAGATGTGTTCATGCCATGCTGTATGTTATGGCTTGACTGAGAATATGTCACATAGCCATTCTCATCTATTGCAGCATAGTAGGATATGCCCTGCTCATACCTGATTATCCTTGCCCATTCAGACTCTGGGGCTTCAACAGTCTGACCTCCTGACTGTATGCAGGGAACAAACTGAAGAGATTCGATATCTACTGCATCTGTTGCAGAACAGTCAAGAGTCGCCGTTACAAGACATGTATCCTGAGTATTGCTGTTAAACAGGTAATTGCCCAAGCTGTAAAAAACGGGAACGCCGTTAATATAATCTATTCCCTGAAGACAGTGGCTGTGGGCACCTATTATAAGGTCAGCACCGGAAGAAGCCATGTCGCTTGCCTCGCTTTGCTGCCATGACATGACCAGATCGTTTTTTTCCTTGCCCCAGTGGATAAAGCATATGACAAAATCACTCTTTGAATCAGCCTCTTTGATCACCTGTTTAATGCGTGTGGTATCTAGGCATCTGAAGACTCCGGGAGAGGTATCCGTAGCTTCCTTTGTTTCGGGATTCGCATATCCTTCTATCTGAGTGGCCGCGATAAAGGCGATCGTTTTGCCGTTGCATTTAAAATACGCAGGCTTTACTGCCTCTGTGATATTCTCACCCGCTCCTACATAAGGCATGCTTATATCACGCAATGTATCAAAGGTATCCTTAAGTGCGACGGGACCGTAGTCATAGCAGTGATTATTTGCAAGGGATACGATATCCGTGCCTATATCTTTCAGATATGCTGCGCTTTCGGGAGCGGCTCTGAAGGTATACATCTTTCCCTCAAGAGGAGAACCTCCCGTTGAATAGGGAAACTCATTGTTTAACATAAAGATATCTGAGCCGACCATTCTGTTAAGGAGCTTTTCATCAAAGCTGTTGGCCATGTTGCTGTCATGTCTTTTTATATAGTTAAGAACAGAACAGCCTTCGGTAAGACATACATCACCGGCAAAGCTTATCGTTATCCTGTTTGGATCAGCGCAGGTCACTGAATAGATCTTGTTTGCATCATCATAGATGGGTTCATCATCTTCTTCGTAAACTTCTTTCTCTTCATCCTCATAGACGTTAGAAACCTCTTCAGATACAGTGCTGTCCTGTGATGAGCTGTCGCCTTTGTCTTCAGTGTTGTCAAAATACTCTATCTCGACAGAGGTTTTCTCGGTATCCGAGGCTTCTTTGCTAGAAGAGTTCATTGAAAGCCCGAATGCATTTTCAATTGTACTTATATCGCATCCGCTCACGCATATGATCGCAAGAGCTAAAAGAAGCGATAAAAAAGATCTTAAGTATTTCATATATATAATGTGGTCATGTAAAAAGTTTCATCAATATGTAGTATATCATACATATTTTCTAATTTCGAGCAGATGAAAAGATAAATAGTTTGCATATTTGCGTAAAGATTTGTTACACTTGCAGTTGTATATTCATCTAAGGTAGGCCGACTATAGTATTCAGGAGCTTATATGAACAGATTTGCAGTAGGTTACAGTGATATAAATGATCCTAAAGGTGCGCTAAATCAGGTATTTGAGCAGCTTAGTACAGGTATGGGCAGACGTGAGCCCCTCCTTATAATATTCTGCTCCGATATAGATAACTTTGATTACTACTCTAAGCAGTTAAGGCATAAATTCCCGTTTTCAAAAATAATGGGAATGTCTGCATATATGGGCTTTTCGTCAAGAGGATACGGAAAGCATGCCATCTCATGCCTTGCCATCATGGACGGAATAGAAGTGGTTGCCGGATATATGAATGACGAGGATGCGGATTTTGGAAAGTATGTTGACAAGATAATAGCATCGGCTGATAAGCTTAAGTCAACGGAAAACACACTGTGTTTCAGCTGCGGCGCTAAGATGTTTGATCTTGATGAGCTTAACAGACTGATAAGTGTATTTGAGGGAAAGGATATCAAGTTATGCGGAGGCTCTCTCGGAGAAGCGGAGGGAGTAAAGACGCGTATCTCCTTTAACGGCGAGATATTCGATAAGGGCGGTATATTCTGCCTGATACACAACCTAAACGGAAGGATCGAGCTGCTTATGGAATCAATGGAGCCTGAAGGACTGGAAAGCATCTGGAACAGGACACTTGATTCGGTTAGGAGTCAGGGCATAAAGCCTCAGTTTACGATCGTTGCCAACGGCATTGATTTTACAAAGATGATGGAAGACCAGGAACTCCTTTATAAATTCACTGATAAGCTATGCATGGAGTTTGGCGAGTACATAGGATTTTCCGGATACAAGGATGAGAAGTTTTTCAAGGACACGTATGATTCGATGGTAGTTGCCGTGTTTGAATAAATGTGTTGAATTTTGCGCGATTGTATGGTAGACTAGTCAAAGTGTGAAAAAAAGTTTCATTTAAGGAGTGATAACATGGCAGTTTTAAGAACAGTTTTAACTGTAGTTTTCATTATAATATGCGTTATAATCTCAGCTATCGTACTTTTGCAGGAAGGCAAGTCAGCAGGACTTGGAGCTATAAGCGGAGCTGCTGAGAGTTACTGGGGTAAGAATAAAGGTCGTTCAATGGAAGGTGCTCTTGTTAAGATCACACGCTGGCTTACAGTGGCATTCCTTCTTATCGCGATCATACTCAATATCTCAAGATTTGGTTGATTTATATGAACTGCCCTTGCATATGCAAGGGCTTTTTTTTATGGTAGAATATTACTGTTATGGGCAAGAGTTATAAAGAAAGAAAAAACATGATACTTAATCTTATGGGCAATGATCTGTATGTGCCCATGAAGGAAAAGGAACTAGCTGTATTTTTGCAGGTAATGCCTGAAGACAGACCGGTTTTGAGCTCGATCTTAAAAGAGCTGCTTGAAGAAAAGAAGATAGAGATAAGCAAACGCGGAAAATATACGCTTTATGATCCAAAGCTCCATGAAAGTAAAGATCTGATCACCGGAACATTTATCAGCAATCACAAGGGATTTGGTTTTGTGGAAGTTGAGGGAAGGGATGATGATCTTTATATATCAAAGGAAAATGTAAACGGTGCATTTCATCTTGATATAGTTGAAGCAAGGATCATTTCTGCGCCGTCAGATAAAAGAAGGGTAGAAGCCAAGATCGTAAGGGTAGTTGAAAGAGGTACTGATCAGATAGTCGGCGTTTTTCAAAAGAGCCCGGGCTTTGGATTTGTCATACCCGATGATCACAAGCTTTCAGATGATATATTCATTCCAAAGGAATACTGCAACGGTGCGGTAGACGGCCACAAGGTAGTCGTAAAGCTCACTTCATACGGAGGCGACGGAAAAAAGCCTGAAGGAAAGGTTATAGAGATACTGGGTCATATCAATGATCCCGGTGTTGACATTCTTTCTATCGTCAAGGGATTCGGACTTCCCACAGAATTCCCCGAAAAGGTATTAAATCAGGCTTTTGCCATAGGAGACGAAGTGTCAGAGGCCGACATGGCGGGAAGAGAAGATCTTCGCTCATGGCAGATGGTCACTATAGACGGAGAGGATACCAAGGATATAGATGATGCGGTAAGCCTTACCCGTGAAGGAGAAGACTACATACTAGGTGTTCACATAGCCGATGTTAGCAATTATGTTCAGTACAGATCCGCACTAGACAGGGAGGCTTTAAGCAGAGGCACAAGCGTATATCTGGTTGACACGGTCATCCCTATGCTTCCTCACAAGCTCTCAAACGGGATATGCTCGCTAAACGAAAAAGTGGACAGGCTCACATTAAGCTGCATCATGAGGATAAACGCTCAGGGGAAAGTTATCGATTACAGGATAGTTGAATCTGTCATAAATGTTGACAGACGCATGGACTATACAACTGTAAACAGGATCATATCCGAAAAGGATGAAAGCCTAAGAAAAGAGTACGGCGATCTTGTTTGCATGTTTGATGACATGGCAGAGCTTAGCAGGATACTTCGCGCTATGAGAAAGAAGCGCGGCGCCATCGATTTTGATCTTAAGGAAACAACGATAAAGCTTGATGATAACGGCATGCCGATAGAAATAAGGCCGTATGACAGAAATGATGCGACCATGCTCATTGAATCATTCATGCTTATCGCTAATGAAACGGTCGCTTCGCACTACTACTGGCTTGAGAGCCCGTTCATATACAGGACTCATGACAATCCCGATCCGGAAAAGATAAAAAAGCTTGCGGCGTTCATCAGCAACTTTGATCTAAAGCTAAAGGTCGGAAAGGATGACATCCATCCAAAGGAGATACAAAGACTCCTTTCTTCTATACAGGATACTGATGAGGAAGTCCTCATAACCAGACTTGCTCTAAGGAGCATGAAGCAGGCAAAGTATACGGTTGATAACAGCGGACATTTCGGTCTTGCTGCCAAGTATTACTGTCATTTCACTTCTCCGATAAGAAGATACCCCGATCTGCAGATACATCGCATTATCAAGGATCATATCAGAGGCAGGATGAAAAAGGAAAAGCTTGAGGAATATGATAAGATCTTGTTTGATGTGGCAGCTCAGAGCTCGAGACTGGAAAGGAGAGCCGAAGAAGCCGAGCGCGAGGTCGAAAAGCTTAAGAAGTGCCAGTATATGTCAAAACGTATCGGCAATGAATACGAAGGAGTCATCAGCGGAGTCACAGAATGGGGTCTTTATGTGGAGCTTCCAAATACCGTTGAAGGACTTGTGCATATCTCCAAGCTTGATGGATACTACATATATGATGAGGAAAACTACGAGCTTAAGCCTGACAGAGGAGGAAAGACATATGCACTCGGACAGACCGTAAACGTAATAGTCGATTCTGTTGATGAAGCTCTGCGTACAATAGATTTTGTGATAAAGGATTAACTCAATGAGCAAGGAAACGCTTAAACTGGTAGCCAATAACAAGAAGGCCTATCATGATTATTTCATAGATGAAAAATACGAGGCAGGCATCGTGCTTCACGGTACGGAGGTAAAATCACTTCGTATGGGCAAGTGCAGCATCAAGGAAGCCTATATAAGGATCGAAAACGGCGAGGTATGGGTATACGGATGCCACATCTCTCCATACGAAAAGGGAAATATCTTTAACAAGGATCCTTTAAGACCAAAGAAGCTTCTTTTGCATAGAAGTCAGATCGATAAGCTTTATGGTCAGATAAGAGAAAAAGGCTTTACGCTCATGCCGCTTCAGGTGTATTTCTCCGAGGGCAGGGCAAAGATGGAGATAGGTCTTGCAAGAGGCAAGAAGCTATACGACAAGAGGGCCGATATCGCAAAGAAGGATATGAAACGCGAGGCCGAAAGAGAGTTCAAGGTAAGAAATCTTAATTGACGGGGGAAAGATATGGCTGCATTTAAAGATGATCGCTACAGAAACGTACTGACTGAGGCCGGGTATGACAGACGGGAAATTGAAAACAGACTTAACGAGTGGTTCAATACCATGTTTTACGGCTCCGACGATGAAAGGGTTTACTATCCTGTCGGCGATGACATGGGATACTTTACGGATACGGGAAACAACGATGTACGTACCGAGGGCATGAGCTACGGTATGATGATCTGTGTCCAGCTTGACAAAAAAGAGGAATTTGACCGTATCTGGAAATGGACTCTTACATATATGTATATGGAAGAAGGAAGAAACGCAGGGTATTTCTGCTGGTCAAACGAGCTTGACGGAAGAAAGCGCTTTAGCGGTCCGGCTCCCGACGGAGAGGAGTTCTTCATCATGTCTCTTCTTTTCGCATCTGCTAGATGGGGGGACGGAGAAGGCATATACGAGTATTCGAAGTACGCCAAACAACTTATGGAGAGAGCCGTTCACAGCAATAATCCCATGTGGGATCCTGCAAATCATTACATAAAGTTTATCTGTGAATGCGACTGGACAGATCCGTCATATCACCTTCCGCATTTTTATGAGATGTATTCAGAACTTGGACCTGAGAATGATAAAGAACTGTGGAAGAAGACAGCCGCTCTTTCAAGAGAATTTTTAAAGAAAGCCTGTCATCCTATGACGGGGATGTGTGCCGAGTATGCCGAGTATGACGGAACTCCGGAAAAGAGACCCGAGTTTGCGAACGCATTCGGAGGAAGACACGACTGGTTCTATTCGGATGCATACAGAACCGCAGCCAACATAGGTCTTGACTATGAATGGTTTGGAGCAGATGAAGAAGAGGTTAACATAACTAAAAGGCTCAGAGAATTCTACAAGGATAAATGCATCATGGATAATGGC
>CADAPR010000088.1:749-7428 GCA_902789785.1 uncultured Lachnospiraceae bacterium | reverse complement strand
AAATCAATATTCATGACCGCGATCATTAACATCATCACTATCGTGAGCAGAGCATAGTAGTTATAAGGAATAGCCTTTAAGAATACCGTAAATCCGTCTTCACCCTCTACAAAGCCAGCAACTGCCGCAGCCCAGCTGGAAATGGGTGCGATAATGCAGACGGGAGCAGCCGTTGCATCTATCAGATATGCAAGTTTTGCTCTTGAGATCTTATGCTCATCGGTAACCGGACGCATAACGCTTCCAACCGTAAGACAGTTGAAATAATCGTCTATGAAGATGAGTACGCCCAGCGCTATTGTAGCAAGCTGAGCACCGATCCTGGTCTTTATCTTTTTCTTGGCAAATTCACCGAAAGCGGCACTTCCTCCCGCTTTGTTCATCAGTGCCACCATCGCTCCGAGTACTACCAAAAAGATCAGTATTCCCACGTTATATGAATCCGCAAGAACTGCAACAAATCCGTCATTGTACAGATGGTCAAATGCAGCAACCACATTAAACTCGGCATACAAAAGGCCTCCGACAACGATTCCTACGAAGAGTGAACTGTACACTTCCTTGGTGATAAGCGCGAGCGCTATGGCAACCAGTGCCGGAACGAGCGCCCAAAAAGTTTCATTGAACATAACCCCTACCTCTCTGTGTATTAATCTGCTTTTTTGGTGTCTACGCACCTTATTAAATTATACAACAATGCACAAAAAAAAGGCAACCGAACTAACGATTGCCTTTTGGCATTTATCATACTTTAAAGCGGTATCCGACGCCCCATATCGTTTCTATATACTGAGGCTTT
The DNA here is from genome assembly GCA_902789785.1 of uncultured Lachnospiraceae bacterium. Classification (GTDB taxonomy): domain Bacteria; phylum Bacillota; class Clostridia; order Lachnospirales; family Lachnospiraceae; genus Colinaster. Next base: position 6,629 of record CADAPR010000088.1, on the reverse strand, counting down.
GCCGTATCTATCTCTATCTTTTCTCTTATCTTCTTTATATGAACGGTCACAGTTGCGATATCCCCGAAGGAATCCATATCCCAGATCTCTCTAAACAGCTCCTCCTTGGTGTAAACATGATTAGGATTCTCGGCAAGGAAAGTCAAAAGATCGAATTCCTTTGTCGTAAAGGCCTTTTCTTCTCCGTCTACATATACTCTTCTCGCTGTCTTGTCTATCTTGATCCCTCTGATCTCAATGATATCATTGGTCTTTTGATTTGAATTGATAAGTCTCTCATATCTGGAAAGATGAGCTTTTACCCTGGCAACGAGCTCGCTTGGGCTGAACGGCTTCGTGATATAGTCATCGGCTCCAAGACCCAGTCCCCTTATCTTGTCGATATCCTCCTTTTTGGCTGATACCATGATGATAGGAACATCTTTTTTCTCTCTTATCTGCTTGCAGACTTCAAATCCGTCCATTCCGGGCAGCATCAGATCTAAAACAATTATGTCAAACTCGTCAGAGAGCGCTCTCTTTAGACCTGTATCACCCGCATTCTCTATTACTACATCAAATCCGCTGAGTTCAAGATAATCCTTCTCAAGATCTGCTATGGCTACTTCATCTTCAACTATCAATACTTTCTTATTCATACTTCCACCTCTTCATGGTCCTGTTTAGGCTGCTCTATATACTTCCTTAATACAAAATGCATACATGTGCCTTCACCTTCTTTGCTGGTGGCCCATATATATCCGCCGTGGTCCTCAACGATCTTTTTAACTATCGAAAGCCCGATGCCGCTGCCTCCCTTTGAAGAGTTTCTTGACGCATCGGTCCTGTAAAATCTCTCAAATATGTTTCCTATGTCCTTGGCCGATATTCCCTTGCCGTTGTCTTCTATCTCAACTCGTATTGAATCGACCGCATCAAGGAGCCTAATATCTATGACTCCGTGCTCCTTGTCCATATATTTAACAGAGTTTCCTATTATATTGTTTATTACCTTTTTAAACTGCTCGGGATCGGCTATTATCCTTGTTCCGGGTTCAAGCAGATTTGAATAGTTTAACTCGATATTCTTGTTCTCAAGATCCATCCCGACCTCTTCAACACAGTCATTGAAGAAATCAGAAACATCTATCCTGTGGAAAGTATAGGGTATGCGATTCGAGTCTATGCCCGAATAATACGTAAGCTCATTTATAAGCCTGTCCATCTCTATGGCCTTGTTGTAAATAGTCTTGACGTATTTCTCCTTCTTTTCATCGGTATCCGCAACTCCGTCCATTATGCCTTCTACATACCCCTTTATGGCAGTGATGGGGGTTTTCAGATCATGAGTGATGTTGCTTATAAGTTCTCTGTTTTTCTGTTCATTGTGCAGGGTGTCTTCAGAGCTTTCCTTAAGCCTGAGTCTCATATCCTCATAGCTCTTAAACAGTTCCCCTATCTCTCCGCTGCATTCGTCTGTGGGAAGCACATAGTCAAAATTTCCCTTTGTTATGCAGTCCATTGCTTCATTGAGCTTCCTTATATGAGCAAACACTCCCTTGTTTGTCCATGTGGTAAGGATCAGAGCCATTATAAGAAGCGCTGCTATCAGTGCTATGAACACCTCCATAAAAAGAGGTCTCGGTACAAAATCACTTCCAGATACAAGCACCAGCACAAAACCGACTATTGCTATAAACACCGGAATTGAGAGCAGTATCACATATGTAATTGTCAGTCTCTTCTTCAGGTTCATGATTTAAGTATATCACTTATGTCTGTCTATAAAAGAAAGTATTTGGGATAAAAATATAAAAAAAGAATAAACATTTGTGAATATTGCACAGTTTTTAAACTCTAGATTTGTAATCTTTGTCCAATAATCGTCTTGCTCCTGTTTAAGACTTCACCGATAATACAGGTGTAAAGAGAAAAAGAGAGTAAAAAAGAACGTGTCCGGGGAGACACAAGAAGGAGGAAATATTATGAAAATCTATAACATCGAAAACACAAAGGAATTCTTTGAAACACTTAACGAATGCGAAGGCAATGTAGAACTCGTAAACAACCAGGGCGAGCACATTGAACTTAACAGCGAAAAAGGAAGCAATCTAAATATTCTTTCAGAGACTTACGTTGACGGCATCATAAAGGAAATGGAGCTTTGCTTTGCAAACAAGAATGATGCTGTAAAGATCTTTCAGTTCCTTTCAGGAATGCACAACGTAGCTTAATACAAAACATAAAGAATGGCTGATGCAGACCGCATCAGCCATTTTTATATACATATCTTTATCCGAAGTATCTCTCAAGAAGTCCTTTGAGTGCTTTTCCGTGTCTTGCTTCGTCACGAGCCATCTCATGAACTGTGTCATGTATAGCATCAAGATTGTTCTTCTTTGCACATTTAGCAAGATCGAACTTGCCGGCTGTTGCACCGAACTCGCAGTCAACTCTCCATTTGAGATTATCCTTTGTTGTTTCTTTCATGTTGGATTCAAGATCCTCGCCGAGAAGCTCAGCAAACTTTGCAGCATGCTCTGCCTCTTCAAATGCAGCCTTCTCCCAGTATAGACCGATCTCCGGATATCCCTCTCTGTGAGCAACACGTGCCATGCAAAGATACATGCCTACTTCAGAGCACTCACCCTGGAAATTTGCCTTCAGCTGATCAAAGATATACTTCTTGTCTTCCTCGCTGATATCGGGATTGTTCTTTACTGTCTTGGCATATACGCCAAACTCGTGCTCTGCAGCAAGTGTGAGCTCACCCTCAACAGCCTTGAACTTGTCACTGCCTGCGTGGCAGATAGGGCATTCTTCAGGGGGATTGTCACCTTCATGGATATAACCGCATACCGAACATACATATTTCATAAGTAACCTCCTTCGCGCTATGGCGCTTCATACATTTTTCCTTGCTGGAAATTATAAATATGATATCGGATTTTCAGACAAATATCAATCTGAAAATATATATTTATCTGCTCTTTCCAACAAGTATCCTAAGCACGGGGATCCTTGCGATAATTACAGCGCTTACAAGCGATACAATACTGATTATAACGGCCTCGATCGGTATGTGATACCATCTTATCCCAACCATGTTGTTGGTAAAAGAAGCCATGACTATCAGGATATAATATCCCTGGAGGATATACACTCCGAGACTGTTTTTTCCAAACGCTGTCAAAACTGGCCACTTATACGACTTGAAAGCCTCAACAAGCCTGTCAAATAATGTCATAAAGAACATGCTCCCGAAAAGCCCTATGACAAATCTGTAGACATCTATCACTATCTGCTTATACCAGTTTGCACTGCTCAATCTGTATCCTGTCAGATATATGAATGCCCTCTCATCGTAAAACACAAAAAGACATGCAAAGATGATACCAAAGATCACAAGCCACATAACAGGCTTTTTTTCGTATGTTTCTTTAACTGAACAGATCACTCCTCCCTTACTTTCACTGTCAAGGCACTTGTTTATATAGAATGCTCCTATATAATACGGCATCAGATACTTGTACACTCCAAGATTTGCTGCATCCGGCAAAAAAAACATAACAAGGAATCCAAGCACATAGAGAGGAATATTGTCAGACAGATAAAAATGCATGACAAATACTATTGTAAGGCAGATCAGCACTGCCCATAAAAACCACAGATTGGTCAAAAAATAGCTGATAAAGGATACGAAAAAATCCTTCCAGACAATATCAGCCACAGAGGATGGTCCGTTAAGCCAGAATCCTCTGACAAATTCAAACAGCGTCCATAAAAGGATCGGCATTATATAGGTAAAATACCTCTTTGCCAAAAACCTTAACTGCTTTTTTCTGTCGCCCTCTAGCTTTTTTAAGCTGAAGTAAGCAAACCATCCTGCAAGGATCATGAATAACGGCATATGAAAACTGTATATGAACTGATATACCTTATTGCTCCAGTACTTTGAATTGATGAAATAATCCCATCCGTTTCCGTTCTGTATGCAGTGGCCGAAAATGACTAGGATTATGGCAAAGCCTCTGATGACATCAGCTTTAATATTTCTTTCTATGTATTGATTTTTACTGTTTTTCATGGCATACTGTGTTTAATTCATATTATTACAGAGGTATCAATATGGCAGGTTCATTCTTGATTTTGGGCGGAGGCCTTTTAATAATCATCATCGCAGTTGTGATAAGCGTTGTTTCAAGCGTCGTTTCAAGCGTTGCAAGCTTTATCGGAACAAAGAGCGATGACGAAGACTGATGAATATATTTTAAGCGCATCCCGTTAGGGAATGCGCTTATTTTATTGTTTATAATGAAGCATTCAGATAAGCTATCTGCTCTTCGGTGAGCTTATCGATCTTCTTTCCGAGGAATGCAAGCTTTCTTGATGCAACATCCATATCAACATCAGTAGGCACATCGATGAGCATGCTTTCCATTTTTCCCTGATGCTCTACAAGATACTTCGCCGAGAGAGCCTGTATCGCAAAGCTCATATCCATTATCTCTGCGGGATGTCCGTCACCTGCAGCAAGATTTACAAGTCTTCCCTCTGCTATAACGCACAGCCACTGACCTGTCGCAAGCTTGTATCCCATTATGTTATTTCTCATCTGCTTTGATTCAACAGCCATTTTACGAAGACCGGCCATATCGACCTCGCAGTCAAAGTGACCTGCATTCGTAAGGATCGCACCGTCTTTCATAACAGCAAAATCATCAGCATCTATTACCTTGTCACAGCCTGTCACAGTCACAAAGAAGTCTCCGATCTTTGCCGCATCATTCATAGGCATTACTTCAAATCCGTCCATTACGGCTTCGATCGCCCTGATGGGATTTACTTCGGTAACTATAACCTTTGCACCGAGGCCTTTTGCTCTCATCGCAACTCCCTTGCCGCACCAGCCGTAGCCTGCTACAACAACATTCTTTCCTGCAACGATCAGATTCGTTGTTCTGTTTATTCCGTCCCAGACAGACTGGCCTGTTCCGTATCTGTTATCGAATAAGTGCTTGCAGTCAGCATTGTTGACTCTTACCATGGGGAATCTGAGCTCTCCCTTTTTGTTCATGGCTTCAAGTCTGATGATACCTGTTGTCGTCTCTTCGCATCCGCCGATGACATTAGGTATAAGATCCTTAAATTCAGTATGCATCATATGAACCAGATCACCGCCGTCATCTATTATGATGTTTGGTCCTATCTCAAGGACTTTTCTTATGTGGGAATTGTATTCCTCTTCCGTTGCATTGTACCATGCAAAGACATTCAGTCCGGCTTTCACCAATGCAGCCGCAACGTCATCCTGTGTTGAAAGCGGATTTGAGCCAGTGACATACATCTCTGCACCGCCTGCAGCAAGCACCTTGCACAGATATGCCGTCTTTGCCTCAAGATGTACGGAAAGAGCTACTTTCTTTCCTGCAAAAGGTTTTGTCTGGCTGAATTCCTCTTCAAGAGTTCTGAGCAGATCGCAGTTTCTCTTGACCCACTCTATCTTTCTCTCTCCTGATTCAGCAAGATTGATATCCCTGATAATACTTTCCATTTGGTCTCTCCTTTTAATGTGTAATTTTATATATCAACTCTGTTTCTTGTATCGCCTGCTAAAAAGCTCTCGATATTCTTATATATCTCCTGCATGCATCTGCCTCTTGCCTCTACACTGGCCCAGGCCATATGAGGAGTGATTATGAGCTTGCGGCTGTCCTTGTATGCAGCAAGAGGATTGTCAACACTCATCGGCTCCTTGCTTAGCACATCCAGTCCGGCACCCGCTATCATATCTTCGCTCAATGCAGTATAAAGATCCTGCTCATCAACTACGGGGCCGCGAGCCACATTCACCAGTATAGCAGACTTCTTCATCTTCTTAAAGGCTTCCATATTTATAAG
>CADAPR010000088.1:0-741 GCA_902789785.1 uncultured Lachnospiraceae bacterium | reverse complement strand
TGTTTTGTCTGTCAGCGGACAGTGCAGGGAAATGATATCGCTTTCCCTAAGAAGTCTGTCGAAGTCGACTCTTTCATATTCATCAGAGCGGTTATTTCCTGAAATGGAATGATAGATGACTCTGCATCCGAAAGCTTTTGCGACCCTTGCAACTCCGCGTCCGATATTTCCAAGGCCTACTATTCCCCATGTCTTGCCTTCCAGTTCACAGTATCTCTCATCAAAATTTGAAAAATCCCGACGCCTTGCAGTACTCTCCGGATTTTACATAGTTATCATAGTAATAAATCTTTTCAAGAACATACAGTGCAAGAGCAAAAGTATGCTGAACGACAGCAGGTGTTGAATAGCCTCTTACATTACAGACAGCGATATTTCTTTTTTTGCAGTATTCAATGTCGATGTTGTCATATCCTGTCGCTGTCACGCATAAAAGCTTTACGTTTGGCGCGCTGTCAAGTATGTTGCCGTTCATGACAGTCTTATTGAATATCACGACATCCGCATCCTTTATATATTCTGCGCTCTCATCCGGGGAGCATGAATTGTATTCTTTAAGTTCTCCGAATCTCGTAAAAAACGATACATCGATATCAGATCCTATTGTGTTTCTGTCAAGAAAAACTATTTTCATAAAATTACCTTAATTTTACCTTAATTTTTTTTAAGATTTCTATTGAATTATTTTTTGTTCTGTAGTATTATAGACTCACAGGAGGAGCTTTGAAATGAAAAAGTTAC
>CADAPR010000087.1 GCA_902789785.1 uncultured Lachnospiraceae bacterium | reverse complement strand
GTTGATATCATAAAGGAATTGATAAACAGAAAGCAGTACGATGCTCCGAAGTTTACTCTAAATCCCGAAGTACATGATTTCTACAAGTTTACGAGAAACGATGTATGGCTTGAAAACTATGAATACGGAGAGCAGATAAAGGATATACCTATCGCGATCTAGGAAGGACTTATTATGAACATGATAGTTGCGGTTGACGCAAACTGGGGCATAGGCAACAAGAACAATCTGCTTGTGAGGATACCTGCAGATCACAAGATGTTTAGAAACGAGACGACAGGAAAGGTCGTGGTGCTGGGAAGAAAGACGCTTGAGACGTTTCCGAATGCAAAGCCCCTGCCAAACAGAACAAATATCATCCTTTCCACAAATCCAGAATACAAGGTAAAGGATGCCGAGGTGGTCCACAGCATAGAAGAGCTTTTAGAAAACCTTAAGCAGTACAATGACGAGGATATATATATCATAGGCGGTGCATCGGTATATGAAGCGATGCTTAAGTATGTCGATACCGTTCATGTCACAAAGATAGATCATGAGTATGAAGCGGATGCGTTCTTCCCCAATCTCGATAAGGATGAGAACTTTAGGATCACCGCTGAGAGTGATGAACAGGTCTATTTTGATATAACATATTCATTTGTTAAATACGAAAGGATAAGCTGATATATATCAGCTTATTTTTTTGTTGACAGAGAGTAAATCTATATGTTATGCTTTAATGCGTCAAAGCGTTGACGCTTCAAAGCGTTTATGTGATAAATTATTTAACCGGAGGTTTTAACAATGACAGTTGTACTCAGCTCGATCCTTCTTGTCATATTCTTCGCGATCATGATAGGCGTAGGAATCTATACAAGAAAGTCTGCAACCGATGTAAACGGATTCGTTTTGGGAGGCCGTTCCGTAGGTCCCTGGCTTACGGCATTTGCTTTCGGAACATCATATTTCTCTGCTGTTATCTTTGTAGGATATGCAGGTCAGTTCGGATGGCTGTACGGAACAAGTGCTACATGGGCAGGACTTGGAAATGCATTTATCGGTTCTTTGCTTGCGTGGAAGATACTCGGCAGAAGAACAAGGATCATGACTCAGAGCCTTGATACAAAGACGATGCCCGATTATTTCGGAATAAGATTTGATTCAAAGGCATTAAAGATAGCGGCTTCCGTTATCATCTTTATCTTTTTGATCCCCTATACGGCTTCACTGTACAACGGTCTTTCAAGCCTGTTCGGTCTTGTATTTGACATGCCCTACTGGGTAGTAATAGCAGTAATGGCAGTCTTGACAGGCATATATGTAATATTCGGCGGATACATGGCAACAGCCATAAACGATTTCATTCAGGGAATCATAATGCTTATCGGTATCACCGCAGTAATATTTGCGGTACTTAATGATAACGGCGGTCTTCTCAGCGCGATGCAGAAGCTTTCGGCAGTTGAATGCGAAGGCTGGTCAGGCGGAGCTTATTCATCCTTCCTTGGCCCAGATCCTTTGGCACTAGCATTTGTCGTAATACTTACTTCACTCGGAACATGGGGACTTCCTCAGATGGTCGGCAAGTTCTATGCGATAAAGAGCGAGAAGGATATCCACAAGGGAACCATTATCTCAACACTCTTTGCGATAATAGTAGCAGGCGGATGCTACTTCCTCGGTGGTTTCGGAAGACTGTATGCTGACAAGATCACATACAACGAAGCAACAGGAAAGCCTTTATTTGATACGATCGTTCCTGCAATGCTCTCAACTCTTCCTTCAGTGATAATCGCAGTAGTAATAGTGCTTGTTCTTTCAGCATCAATGTCAACGCTCTCTTCACTGGTACTCACATCAAGCTCTACATTTACTCTTGATGTTATAAAGCCTTCCATGAAGGAGGAGATGACAGAGAAGAAGCAGGTATCGATAATGAGGATCTTCATAGTATTCTTCATCATCATTTCTGCGATAATAGCCATAATCAAGGATGCAAATCCTTCCGTTACATTCATAGCTCAGATGATGGGTGTATCATGGGGAGCACTTGCAGGTGCATTCCTTGCTCCCTTCCTTTACGGACTTTACTGGAAGAAGGCAACAAAGGCTTCAGTGGCAGTCTGCTATGTATGGGGATGTGCTATAGCGATTCTGCAGTTGATCATCTCGCTTGCAAAGATAGATATGAGCGGATTCGGAGTAGTGATAAGCTACATCTTCAAGTCATCTATCAATTCAGGCGTTGTGGCAATGGTAGGAGGTCTCGTGATCGTTCCTCTTGTAAGTTCATTTACTGCAAAGCTTGATGAAAAGAATGTAGATACGATGTTTGAATGCTTCGAAAAGAAGGTTTCTGTTGCTCAGAAGGAAGCACTCGATTGATATAGAATTTAAGATATATACAGACAAAAACGCATATCATTTAGATATGCGTTTTTTGTTTAGACCTTGAATCTGCTCACATCATCATACAGAGCCTTTGAAATGTCTTTTTCCTTCTGTGCGCTGTCTGTGATGTTACTTATGTTCTGGCTGATATCTGATGTCATCTGTGCACTTTTTGAGATGCCTGCAGATGTATCCAAAACAGCCAGGTTGAGCTTTTCTACGCTTTCGCTTATCTGATCTATATCTGTCTGTACATTGAGACTGATATTTGCAAATTCATTCATCATGTCATCGATGTTTCCGATGCCTGTCTGGTAGTCCTTGCTGGTATCGACAAGCCCCTGATATCCGCCAAGAGCTGTCTGATCCATGAAGTCTATCATCTTTGCTGCCTGAGCGGAAAGATCCTCGACTGCCTTTATAACTTCGGCTGAAACTGTCCTTATCTGAGTCGCTGCCTGTTCTGATGACTGGGCTAGATTTCCTATCTCGCCGGCTACAACAGCAAATCCTCTGCCCGATTCACCTGCTCTTGCAGCCTCTATGCTGGCATTTAAGGCAAGCAGGCTTGTCTGATCGGTGATGTTTATTATCTCATCCGTTAAAACGCTTATCTGTTCAACACGTCTTGAACTTTCGATCTTTTCCTGCATATCAGCCGACATCTTAAGGATCTTTTCTTCTGTCTCGTTCTTTCTTGCCATGGCATCGACGCCAGCCTTAAGAGCGCTGCTTCTTAAATCCTTTGAAAACTCGCTGCCATCTCTTGCCTTTGATGCTATATCGGAAAATGCTTTTGTCATGTTGTTTACAAGTTCGTTTATATGATCTATAAGGCCACAGATCTGATCCATGGCTGAACTCATATCCTGCATGGTCATGCTCACGTCTGCTGCATTATCCTTTGATGTAACAAGACCGTTTGCCATGTCATCCGTAGTTATCTTTAGTATATCGGAATTGCCCCTTATATCGATCATTATCTGTCTGATATGATCAAGAAGCTCGTTTATGTTCTTTCCTATGACTTCAAATTCATCACCCGTGCTTAAGAGGATGGACTGTGTCAGATCGCCGTCGCCTCTTGCGATATCGACTATCTTGCCGTTAAGGGTAGAGAAGTTTCTTGCAAGTATCCTGCTTATCAAGATAAGGACTATCGTACCTATGATGAACACTATGACACAGATAGCTATGACCATCTTTAGGATCTGACCGATCTGCTCGTTAACCCAGTCAACATTTACATCTATGCCTGCGATCGCTGCAATTTTGTTTCCGTCATATATTGGACTGTAGGCTGTAAGATGAGTGCCCCATTCATCCACCGTTATATCCTCTGTTATAGCGGTTTCACCGTTTGCGGCAAGCAAGGTCTCGGGATCTGTCTCAAATTCCTCGCCCGCATCCGCCGGTTCTTCGGGATCCGAATCAACCGCATATATAAAGTTTCCGTTATCATCGGCTTTTATGGTATATACATACTCAACACCGCCGTTTTCAAAAAATACGGTCAGAGTATCATAGATCTCATTGAATGCATCACTGTCCATGTCATCGGCAGTGTTTATCTCATTAAATAAGGACCCGTCAAGAGAGGCGGCGACACAGCGTGCGATATTCATCGCATTATCCTTTATCTGATCAAGAAGAGCTGCCTTTGCCCTGTTATAGATGACGGCTCCGATAGTCACATCGGAGATTATTAACAAGAGCATTATTATAACAAACAGCTTTGATGAAAAACGTACCTTCCTTACCTTCATATTCCTTCTCCCGAATTCCTGGCATATAATTTCTGAAAATTTAACGGTTTTTGTTCAAATATACTCTAAATTATAGTATTATATAGGAAATGTATCAAGCATTTAAATTTGTATTCAGGAGGTATTATTAATGGCAAAAACACTACAGGATATCCAGACTCTCATACAGGAGGAGGGTATACGCATCGTTGACTTCAAACTGACTGATATCGACGGCAGATGGCGTCACTTGAGCATCCCGTCTGAGAGACTGACAGACAAGACGATGGAGCAGGGCATAGGATTTGACGGTTCAAACTACGGTTATGCACCGGTTGAGAACAGCGACATGGTATTCATACCCGTTCTGGATTCGGCTGTTGTCGATCGTTATTCAGCGGTGCCTACTCTTTCGATGATAGGCGATGTACGTGTTATAGATCTTCCTAACAACAGACCCTTTGACCAGTATCCCCGTAACGTGGCGATACGCGCTCTTGAGTATATGAAGGAGATCGGTGTTGCCGACCAGATGATAATCGGTCCCGAGTATGAGTTCTATATCTTTGATGATGTCAGATACAGCACCAACTACTATGACATGTATACAAAGATATTCACATCCCAGGCGGCATTCGCATCAGGAAGCGAAGCTAACAACAACGGCTATCAGGTGCTTCCCGGAGGCGGATATCACAACTCTTTGCCGACTGATATAAGAAACGACATAAGAAGCCAGATGTGCCTTGTGATGAAGGAATGGGGAATAGATGTAAAATATCATCATCCGGAAGTAGGCGGAAGCGGACAGATGGAGATCGAGGTTGAACTCGGTGACATGCTAAAGCTTGCCGATGATACAATGAGTGCAAAATATGTAATAAAGAACGAGGCAGCAGCAGAAGGATGCACAGCGACGTTCATGCCCAAGCCTCTTTCAGGAGAGGCCGGAAACGGAATGCATGTTCATATGCTCTTAAAGAAGAACAAGAAGCCGATCTTCTATGATGCAAAGGGATATGCACAGCTTAGCAAGGAAGCTCACTGGTTCATGGGCGGACTCTTATCACATGCAAGCTCACTGTGCGCTATAACGAATCCTTCGACAAACTCATACAAGAGACTCGTTCCCGGATTTGAAGCTCCCGTTACGATAGGCTATGCAATGTCTAACAGAAGTGCCGTAATACGTATCCCGGCATATGCTAAGACACCCGATACGAAGCGCTTTGAGTTAAGAAATCCTGATGCTACATGCAATCCTTACTATGCATATGCAGCTATCCTCATGGCAGGACTTGACGGAATAAAGAACAAGATAGATCCCCATAAGAAGGGCTGGGGGCCTTACGACTTTAATCTCTATAACCTCTCTGATGAAGAAAAGGCTAAGCTTACTGGACTTCCCACTTCACTGGATCAGGCTCTTGACGCTCTTGAAAAGGATCATGATTATCTGACAGCGGGAGGCGTATTCCCTGAAAGACTCCTTTCACAGTTAATTAGCCGCTACAGAAAATCAAGCTCTATGATATCAAAGCTTCCTCATCCGATGGAATTTGCCATGTACTACGATCTGTAATGAACAGTATAGTAAAAGAACGCATGCACTGCATGCGTTCTTTTTATTTGCATTTTAATCTGCTGTCTTTATCATATTTCTGCCGTTTTCCTTGGCAAGATACAAAAGCCTGTCGGCAGCGCTTAGGGCCTGTGTGATATTGTCATATTCTTTTAAGTGTATGAGCCCTGCGCTGAATGTTATCCTAAGATAAACATCAACATCCCACTTTTTATCTTCAAAGGCTTTTCTGGCTTCATCTATCCTTTTAAAGGCTGCATCTTTTGAATCGGCCTTTATCATCATCATGAACTCCTCGCCGCCGAATCGGGCTATGATCTCATCTTCATCTTTTATAGCTTTTTTCATAATATCTGCAAATACCTTAAGGACATCATCGCCGAATGCATGGCCGTACGTATCGTTTTTATCCTTGAAGTTATCAAGATCTATCATGATCATATAGAAGCGATCATCCAAAGGAGTCTTTTCAAGATAGTTAAAAAACTCTCTTCTGTTATAGAGGCCTGTGAGCTCATCTATCTTTGAGAGGCCGTCGAGTTTGATTAAAAGAGCTTCTCTTGCTTCTTTCTCCTTCTGATACGCATTCATGATAAGAGCTGTAGTTAATATAAGATACATCCCGATAAGGATAAGAGAGCAGATCATATCTATGAATCTGGCTTCTAAAGTAAGATGCGTGAGTATGTCCTTTTTTGGAACAGAGCTTACTTTTGCACCGGGCATGTAAAAGTATGAGACTATGATACATATGATATCGACAACAAATGATATGATCAGACATATGATGCGTCTGTAACCCTTAAGCACAGGAATGAGCAGAAAGACTCCGGCTATCATATAAAGGGGCATACCCGAATCGATACCGCCGCAGAAAAAGAACGCAAGGGGGATAACAAAGCAGTTTAGGATATAGCATAGCATTAGTCTTGCAAGATCCATACGATCAAGCCTGTAAGCTACAAAGAAGACCGCTGCCAGCAT
>CADAPR010000086.1 GCA_902789785.1 uncultured Lachnospiraceae bacterium | reverse complement strand
TTTATATCATATTCTTCAAACGCAGGAGGAGTCGGAGTCGGGATCGCTTCGATCTCGATCTTTACGGTATCCGTATCATCGCTTGCGATCTCTTCATTTATAACGGTTTCATTTACCTGTTTTGAAGAACTGTTTTTTATGAGTACTGACCATCTCGGATATGTGATTATGACACCGCATAAGAGTGTCCCGATAAGGCTTATGAGAAATACCCCAATTATCTTTTTATTCATAACATGCCTCGAATGATTATATTTCTCAGATAGTTTATCACATACTCCTGTTTTATGGTACAATTAAATCGCTTAATCCGATTTGAAAGATGGAGAGATATGCTATGAAAAAAAGACTGATAATGATCATGATATCCGTTATGCTTGCCGTTTCATTTACTGCCTGCACAAAAGAAGAGACAGGTGACGTAGCAGCAAGTGATGAAAACGATGATGAAACAGATGAAGATGATAATGACAGTGACGATGAGACTGATGACGATGAAGGAAAGGATACAGATAAACCTTCCAAGGAAGATCCGATCGTGAATGTCGACAGGGTATTGGGCTATGACGAATACCGTGTATATCTGATAGACGGTGACATGCCTGTACAGATATGCGACCTTATGGGTTCAAACGGATATATAAGAAGTGCAAGGCTTATCGGAAACTATATATATGTAGCTGCATACAATAATGATTTGAGCAGAAATGAACTCTCAGTATATGACTGTGAAGGAAATCTTTTGGATACTCCGTATACAAACAGTAACGGAATATATCTGAGTGTAGCGGATTATAAAGACAGGGTCTATATCGATGTATATGACTATTCAAGCGACTCGTATCTTAAATCGGAGGTGCTCATATATGATCCCGAGACTAAAAAATGTTCGCGTGACAATGAACTCCAGGATGTGGAGAACAGGATACGCGAAAGCAATTATACATTTCTGATCTCTGGAGAAAACAGCCTGCTTAGGACCCTGGAGGATTTTAACGGCAGGATATATGCAAAAGACGATAACGGCACTATCGTAGAGCTTGATCAAAAGACCGGAAATATGATGAATGAAGTCGTATCTATAAGCGGTTCGTGGTATGCGGCTGCCGTTAGCGGAGATTATGTCTGGGTAAACGGATATAATGACGAGAACCAGGATAATTACATCACCATATATAACCTAAAAAATGCAGATAAAGAGACGCTCTACAGCGGTTCGGCTGAAAACAGACCGGAGGTCGTATGCGGAAGAAACGGCATATTCTACGGATATAATCAGAAGGATGCTTATTTCCATCCCGACAGACAGCTCTTTATGTATAATGCTGCCAGCAGAAAGATGGATATCCTTTTCGAGGAGAAGGAAAAGCCTGGCCTTTCGGGATATTATTACTCGCCGTTCATGTCAGGCGTGACCGTTACTGACACGGATTTTTACTATCTGTCCGATTATGACAATAAGATCGGGTGGAAGAGATACAATTTTGCAGATAAAAAGGTTTATGATACCAATGCGTTTGTACATGAATACGGCTGGAGCGAGTTTGCGCAGGTCGATGCAAAGAAGGATATAGAATACTATCCTGACAATAAAGAAAAGGCGCTTTACAAGTCATATCTGGAAATAGTTACGATAAAAGACAGCGTGGAGAACGCGGATAAGATAAATAAAGCCTTAAGGGACATGGACGACAGTTTCATCGCTGCATGTAGTAATCATACAACAGTCGATGTTCTTGATCCGCAGGATGGAGATTACTGGTACAGCGAGTCAAACGAGAGAACATTAAATGATATATACAGGATAGGATCGCATTACCTTTTGATCAATTATGACGGGTATGATTACTTTGGCGGTGCACACGGCATGCCCTACAGGGTACACCTTTTATTTGATCTGAATACGGGAGACGAGATCTCACTTGCTGATCTTTGCAGCATGACGGAGTCATCATTCAAGAATCTTGTAGCAATGAAGACAGTCGAAGACTGGAAAAGCGGAGATAATTACTATTACAATTCCTATGAGGACAACCCGGAGTATCAGAACGAACTGTTTGAAGAGGCAAAGGAATATGCATCCAAGGATATGTCCGTCAATTATCTGGCTGACGGCATAGAAGTGGAATATCCTCCATATTATATGGGACCTTATGCATCCGGATATATATGTGTCTTTATCAGCTATGAGGAAATGGGGATAGACATTAACAAGTGATATGACCGATATAAATAAGATCACTCTCTACTACAATAAATTCAATGAGGACAAGCGTTTAAAGTCAAGACACGGACAGGTCGAGTATCGCATATCCATGAAATATATTCATGAGTATCTTTCGGCTGTGGGAAAAGATGCAAGGATACTTGATGTGGGAGCTGCTACAGGAGCATACAGCATACCTCTTGCAAACGAGGGATACGAAGTTCATGCGATCGAGCTTGTAAAGCACAACGTACAGAGACTGCGCGTCGCAAGTGACAAGGTACATGCTCTGCAGGGAAATGCACTGAAACTAACAAGAAAGTTTGAAAGAGACTACTTTGACCTGGTACTGGTATTCGGACCGATGTATCATCTCTTTTCGCATGAGGAGAGAAAAATAGTGCTCGATCAGACAAAAAGCGTGTTAAAGCCCGGAGGCATTGCCATGGTGGCATACTGCATGAATGACTATGCCATAGTCAAGCACGGGTTTATGGAAGGAACGATAAAAGAGGCATTCACAGACAACAAGGTTGACATAAATTTTAATGTTATGTCAACAGATGATGACCTTTATGATTATGTTTCGATAGATGAGATCGATGCACTCGCAAGCGAGAGCGGACTGATAAGACAAAAGATAATAACTCCGGACGGCCCGGCCAATTACATTAGGCATATCCTAAGGGATATGGATGAGGAAAGCTTTGAGCTGTTTGTCAGATATGTCGAGACGATAGCCGAGCGAAAGGATATGATCGGAGCGGCTGCTCATACGGTTGATATACTGCAAAAGCCTATTGACTAAACAATCATAAAAATCTAAAATATAATTTAGCGGTTTAAAGCGTCAAACAATTAAAATATATGTTTTAGGAGAGATACGATGCCAATAACAGAGATTCTTGAAGAAAATTGTAAAAAATACGGAAATGATATCTGTCTTGTAGAGATCAATCCCGAGATACAGGAAGCAAGACATGTGAGCTGGAAGGAGTATGAACTAATCGAGTCCAATCCTTCGAATTTCTACAGAAGAGAGATCACATGGAATGTATTCAACGAAAAAGCCAACAGGTTTGCAAATCTGCTTTTGAGCAGAGGCGTGAAGAAAGAGGACAAGGTCGGGATTCTGCTCATGAACTGTCTCGAGTGGCTTCCGATATATTTCGGAATCCTTAAGACGGGAGCGATAGCCGTACCTCTAAATTTCCGTTATGCGGCAGATGAGATAGAGTACTGCGTAAACCTCGCAGAGATAAATGTACTGGTATTCGGACCGGAATTCATCGGACGTGTTGAAGAGATAGTAGAGAATATCAGCAAAAACAGGATACTTTTATACGTAGGTGACGGATGTCCTGAGTTTGCAGAAAGCTATGACAAGCTCACAGCCAACTGCTCAAGCATATCACCCGATATAAAGCTTACAGATGATGATTATGGCGCGATCTATTTTTCTTCGGGAACAACAGGCTTCCCCAAGGCTATACTGCATAAGCACAGAAGTCTGATGCATTCCTGCAAGGTCGAACAGGCGCATCACGGACAGACAAAGGATGATATCTTCCTCTGCATCCCTCCGCTTTACCATACGGGTGCGAAGATGCACTGGTTCGGTTCGTTTTTGGTAGGCGCAAAGTCCGTTCTGTTAAAGGGAACAAAACCCAAGGCTATCTTGGATGCAGTAAGCAATGAGAAATGTTCCATCGTATGGCTTTTGGTTCCGTGGGCGCAGGATATACTTGATGCGATCGACAGCGGTGAAGTCAAGCTTGAGGATTACGATCTGAGCGCATGGAGACTTATGCATATAGGAGCGCAGCCTGTTCCACCGAGTCTTATAGCACGCTGGAAGAAGGTATTCCCGAACCATGATTACGATACAAACTACGGTCTGAGCGAATCTATCGGACCCGGTGCCGTTCATCTTGGTGTTGAGAATGTACATAAAGTAGGTGCGATAGGAAAGGCCGGATACGGCTGGCAGACAAAGATCGTTGACGAGAACGGAAACGATGTAAAGCAGGGTGAGGTCGGAGAACTCTGTCTTAAGGGACCCGGTGTCATGGAATGCTATTACAACGATCCCAAGTCAACAGCAGAGGTGCTTAAGGACGGATGGCTCTATACCGGAGATATGGCCATGGAGGATGAAGACGGATTTATCTTCCTTGTAGACAGAAAGAAGGATGTTGTCATCTCTGGCGGTGAGAATATCTACCCGGTACAGATAGAGAATTTCTTGCGTGCTAATCCGAAGATAAAAGACGTTGCTGTTATCGGAGTCCCGGACAGCAGACTTGGTGAAGCTACACTTGCGGTGATCGAATTAAAGGAAGGCGAGGAAAGCTCGGAAGACGAGATCAATGCATTCTGTCACAAGCTTCCCAGATACAAGAGACCCAGACATATCGTGTTTGCGGATATACCTCGTAACCCTACAGGAAAGATCGAGAAGCCGAAGTTAAGAAAGATATACTGCGGTGAAAGCGTAGTTGCAAAGCAAAACAGAGGATGATATATGGCAGAACTCAGATGCCCGCATTGCGGACAGGCATTTACGGTTGATGATACTGAACTCAGTTCCATAGTAAAGCAGATTAGAGATGCCGAATTTGAACGCGATCTTAATGAAAGGATCGATGAACTCAAAGAGCATCTTGATAAGGAGCATAAGGCTGAGATAAAGACTGCGCTTGCTCAGGCTGAAGCTAAGATACTGAAGCTTAAGTCTGAACTTGACAGCAGCGAGGACAAGAAGCAGATCGCAGTCATGGAGGCTGTTAAAAAGGTTGAGGATAAGAATCACGATCTTGAAAAGGATCTGTTAAACGAGAAGGAAAATACAAAGGTCCTCCTAGCCGAAAAGGATGCCCAGATCGAGTTTTACAAAGATCTCAAGACAAAGATGTCGACAAAGATGGTCGGGGAAACTCTTGAACAGCACTGCGAGATCCAGTTTAATCAGCTTCGTGCCACGGCCTTTAGGAATGCATACTTTGAAAAGGATAATGACGCAAGGACAGGCAGCAAGGGAGATTTCATCTTCAGGGAAAATGATGAATACGGCAATGAGATCGTATCTATCATGTTTGAGATGAAGAACGAGAGCGATACAACCGCCACCAAGCATAAGAACGAGGATTTCTTTAAGGAGCTTGACAAGGACAGAAGGGAAAAGAACTGCGAATACGCCGTTTTGGTCACACTGCTGGAAGCAGACAGTGAACTGTACAATGCCGGTATAGTCGATGTTTCATACAAATACGATAAGATGTATGTTGTAAGACCGCAGTGCTTCATACCGATAATAACTCTGTTAAGAAATGCCGCGCTTAATGCGCTTGCATATAAACAGGAACTTGCGATCGTAAGAAACCAGGATATAGATATATCAAATTTTGAGGATTCTCTGCTTAGATTCAAAAGCGATTTCAGCCGCAATTATGAGTTGGCACACAATCATTTTGATAAAGCGATCGAGGAGATTGACAAGACCATACAGCATCTTGAAAAGGTAAAGAAGGAGCTGCTAGGATCGGATTCTCAGCTTCGCATCGCAACAGGCAAGGTTGAGGATGTGAGCATAAAGAAGCTGACAAAAGACAATCCTACCATGAAGGAGAAGTTTGAACAGGCACGCAAGGAAAGACAGGGCATATGAGTAAACCAGATAAGGACAAGACCATACATCCCGCAAGATGGCTGCTGCTAATACCGCTGCAGTTAGTCTTGGATGTCGTGATAATCACCCTGAGTGCTTATGCTGATTCGAATCTGTTTGCAGATGCTGCGAATAACCCGGGTCATCCTGCACCGGCCTTTACGATGATAGGATTTATGCTCGTTATTGTCCTTACCATAGCGGCAGTTTTAATTGCGATCATCATGTTTATAGTTTCTCTGATAAGAAAACACAGTATAAAAAAGCAATAATATGCATTATTTCAACTAACCACCCTATAAAGGGGTGGTTTTTTGTATATTTGCACATAGTCAAAGTCAAATCAATTTGTGATAATTCATATTGTTGTGCAAAAAAGAATCGGAGAAGATTATGATGAAAGAATTTAGGCCAAAATTATTTGATGTAATGAAAAACTATAATGCAAAGCAGTTTGGAAAGGATGTAGTCAGCGGTATCATAGTCGCGATAATCGCGCTTCCCTTGTCTATAGCTTTGGCACTCGCTTCGGGCGTAGGACCTGAACAGGGTATATATACAGCGATATTTGCAGGCTTTGTTATAGCATTCCTTGGAGGATCGAGAGTTCAGATCGCAGGTCCCACGGCTGCATTTGCCACTATCGTTGCCGGTATAGTTGCAAAAAACGGCATGGAAGGTCTGGTGCTCGCTACCATTATGGCGGGAATAATCCTCATCATCATGGGCTTTTTCAAATTCGGAAATCTGATAAAGTATATACCATATACGATAACGACCGGATTTACATTCGGTATAGCTGTGACGATACTTATAGTACGACTTCACCTATAGAGACGCCTGAAAAGGTAATGGCCATAATACATGCAATCCCTACAGTAAATGTACAGGCGCTCATAGTCGGGATAGTATGCCTTCTTATCCTGATCGTATGGCCTAAGATCACTCAGATCATACCCGGTTCGCTGATAGCAGTTATAGCAGCTATTGTTATGGTCAAAGGTCTTAAGATGGATGTGAAGACAATAGGAGATCTTTACGAGATCTCAAACAAGCTTCCGCCTCTTTCTATACCTCGCTTTAGCTTTGAGTCGATAAGGCTTCTGCTACCCGATGCGTTTACGATAGCTATACTGGCAGGCATCGAATCTCTCTTATCATGTGTCGTATCAGACGGTATGATAGGAAGCAGACACAAGCCTAACATGGAACTTATCGCTCAGGGCGCAGGAAACCTCGCAAGTGCACTGTTTGGAGGAATCCCCGCAACAGGAGCGATTGCACGTACCGCAGCAAACATAAAGAGCGGCGGCCGTACACCTGTAGCCGGCATGGTTCACTCCGTTACACTTCTTATAATCCTTGTAATACTCATGCCCTATGCTGCATGGATACCCATGCCTGCCATCGCAGCGATACTTTTCATGGTAGCCTACAACATGAGTGGCTGGAGGGAATTTGTTCATCTGTGCAAATGCTCGCCAAAGAGCGATATCCTAGTACTTGTTATCACGTTTATCCTTACGGTCGTATTTGATCTTGTTGTGGCTATCGAAGTCGGCATAATCATGGCAGCATTCCTCTTCTTGAGAAGAATGAGCGAAGTTACCGAAGTAAAGAGCTGGGAGTATCTGGATGAGAATTATGATGAGAACAATGATCCCATGGCGCTATCTTTACGTCAGGTGCCAAAGGGAGTGCTTGTATATGAGATAAACGGACCCATGTTCTTTGCAGCTGCCGACAAGTTCATGCAGATAAATACCCAGAAGGGAATAAAGGCAGTCATCCTAAGAATGAGAGGAGTGCCGGCACTTGACATCTCTGCTTTAAGAACACTTGAACAGATTCATGAGACATGTCAGAAGCATGGCATAAGACTTATTCTTTCGCATGTCAACGAACAGCCGATGAGCGTAATGAAAAAAGACAGATTTGATGAAAGGATCGGTGAAGAGAATTTCGCTGCTCATATAGATGATGCACTGGCTATGGCTGGGCAGATTTAATAAATTATTAAGACAAACAAAATATATATATGATATAATCTTCTAAGATAAGGAACGATAACATGAAGCTTAGGGGATGTATAAGAAAAACTTCATTACTTCTTGCTGTAAGCGTGATCTTTCTTGCAGGCTGCGGCCGCATGAAGCAGGGCGAATATACGCAGGCCGGCTATGATTCCATCGAGAACAATCAGTTTTCTCAGGCTATGGATTCATTTGATGTGGCGCAGGAGAACGGAGAGGATCCGCTGATGATCGCCAGAGGAAGAGGCATAGCCAGCTATTATCTGATGGATTATCAGGCAGCCGTGGATTATTACCACGAGAGCATGACATATACGGGAAGCAATGTAAGAGACATAGATTACGATCTGAATTTCTATCTGGCTCAGGCATATGAGAAGCTGGATGAATTCAATGAAGCGATAGCTACATATACCGCGATACTGAATCTTAATGACAAGGATGTGATGGCCTACTATCACAGAGGCACCGATTATCTGAAAGTAGGAGAACATGATCTTGCGATAGAGGACTTTGAAAAGGCATTAAGCCTGGCACCCGGAAACTACGATCTAAGGATAGAAGTCGCGGGACGTCTTTCGGACAACTACTATGAGGAAGAGGGTATCAAGTATCTTCAGAACTTTCTCGTAGATAATGAAAAGAAACTGTCAAGCTTTGACAAGGGCAGGATATATTATTACATGGGTGATCTGGAAAACGCCAAGGTTTATCTTGAGGATGCCAGAGACGATGATGACCAGAACACGGTGCTGTTTCTCGGAAAGACATATGAGAAACTTGGAGACTACAATTATGCGGCGAGCGTATATGACAATTTCCTAAAGAGACATCCGGAAAGTGCCATCATATATAATCAGCTGGGACTTAGCAAGCTCGAAGCGGGTGACTATGAGGCTGCGCTCAATGCATTTATGAGTGCAAAGAACATAGAGAACAACGGTATTGAGCAGACACTCTCATACAATGAGATCGTCGCTACGGAATACATGGGCGATTTCAAGAAGGCAAAAAATCTGATGGCTTCATATTTGACAAGCTATCCTGATGATGAAGCAGCCAAAAAGGAAAATGTATTCCTGTCTACCAGATGAGAGTTTAGTGGAGCAATTTGTATAATGAATTAACATAAAAAAGAGCCTGTTTTTGTGGGTATGAGCGCATATCCGCACAAATAGGCTCTTTTTGCATGGACACAATATTTAGGTAAAGTTTACATAATAATACACAATATATTGTGTTTTCTGTTGACTTTTATACTAGGTGATGTTATCATGGCTAATGTAGGGCGTTTTTCGAATGCTACTAAATATTCTTATAAGAAAGTCGGGGTTATCCAATGTTTCAGGTAGTCAAAAGGGACGGGGAAGAGACAGAGTTTGCTTTAGCAAGGATCAGCGATGCGATCATCAAAGCTTTCAATGCTACTGATGCATCATTCACAAATGATGTAATCGATCTGCTTTCGCTTCGAGTTACTGCTGATTTTCAGAACAAGGTAAAAGACAATAGGATTGCTGTAGAGGATATTCAGGATTCGGTTGAGAGAGTCCTGGAGCAGGCGGGGTATTCCGAAGCGGCAAAAGCTTTCATTCTCTATCGTAAACAGAGAGAAAAGCTTCGTAACATGAAATCAACAATCCTTGATTATAAGGATGTTGTAAACAGCTATGTAAAGGTTGAGGACTGGAGAGTTAAGGAGAATTCCACCGTAACATATTCTGTCGGCGGACTGATCCTATCAAATTCCGGTGCCGTTACAGCCAACTACTGGCTGTCTGAGGTTTATGATGAGGAGATAGCAAAGGCTCATCGTAATGCAGACATACATATACATGACCTTTCTATGCTTACCGGATATTGTGCCGGATGGTCATTAAAGCAGCTTATCAAAGAAGGACTCGGAGGCATTCCGGGAAAGATCACATCTGCGCCTGCAGCACATCTTTCTGTGCTGTGCAACCAGATGGTTAACTTCCTTGGCATCATGCAGAATGAATGGGCAGGCGCTCAGGCATTCTCTTCATTCGATACATATCTTGCTCCTTTTGTAAAGGTTGACAATCTTACATATAAGGAAGTCAAGAAATGCATAGAGGCATTTATCTACGGTGTCAACACACCTTCAAGATGGGGAACTCAGGCTCCATTCTCGAATGTAACGCTTGACTGGACAGTTCCTGCGGATCTTGCCGAGCTTCCTGCTATCGTAGGCGGCAAGGAGATGGATTTCTGCTATAAGGACTGCAAGGAAGAGATGGACATGGTCAACAAGGCATTTATCGAGACCATGATAGAGGGAGATGCCAACGGACGCGGATTCCAGTATCCGATCCCTACCTATTCGATCACAAAGGATTTCGACTGGTCTGATACAGAGAATAACAGACTGCTCTTTGAAATGACTTCAAAGTATGGCACACCATACTTCTCGAATTATATCAATTCCGATATGGAACCTTCAGACGTAAGATCTATGTGCTGCCGCTTACGTCTGGATCTTCGTGAACTGCGTAAGAAGACGGGAGGCTTCTTTGGTTCCGGAGAAAGCACCGGTTCTGTGGGTGTTGTTACGATCAACATGCCCAGGATCGCATATCTGTCAACTGACAAGGCCGACTTCTACAAGCGCCTTGACAAGATGATGGATATAGCAGCTCGTTCACTCAAGATAAAGAGGGGAGTCATAACGAAGCTGCTCAATGAGGGTCTTTACCCTTATACACGCAGATACCTTGGTACATTTGATAATCATTTCTCTACCATAGGACTGGTTGGAATGAATGAGGTGGGTCTCAATGCCAACTGGCTGCGTGCGGACATGACCAACAAGCATGTTCAGGATTTCACAAAGGAAGTTCTCAATCATATGAGAAACAGACTCAGTGATTATCAGGAGATGTACGGTGATCTGTACAACCTTGAGGCTACACCTGCAGAGTCAACTTCTTACAGGCTTGCAAAGCACGACCGCAAGAACTGGCCGGGAATCAAGACAGCAGGAAATCAGGGCGATACACCTTACTATACAAACTCTTCACACCTGCCTGTTGGATATACATATGATATATTTGACGCTCTTGACATCCAGGATGAACTGCAGACACTTTATACTTCAGGTACCGTATTCCATGCATTCCTTGGCGAAAAGCTTCCCGACTGGAAGGCTGCAGCCGAGCTTGTAAGAACGATAGCTGAAAACTACAAGCTTCCTTACTATACACTGTCTCCTACATATTCTATATGCAAGGATCACGGATATATAGCAGGAGAGGTTGCGCAGTGTCCTCACTGCGGAAATCCTACAGAAGTATACAGCAGGATCACAGGCTACTACCGTCCGGTTCAGAACTGGAATGACGGAAAGCTTCAGGAATATGCAAACAGACAGGTATACGATATAGACAGATCGGTATTAAAGAGACCTATGAGCGCGGTGGTAACATTAAAGGATGTTGAGGATGATATTCCCGATATCGAGGTTTCAATACCTACCGATGTGATGTATCTGTTCACTACAAAGACCTGTCCGAACTGCAAGCTTGCAAAGGAATATCTGAAGAATGAGAAATATGTTCTCATAGACGCAGAGGAGAATATGGAGCTTGCCGGTAAATACGGCATCATGCAGGCGCCTACACTTGTTGTGGTCAACGGTGACGGATTCAAGAAATATGTCAATGCATCGAATATCAAGAAATTTGCTTCTGAACGATCAATGGCAGTAAGATAAAGATAAGAAAAAGGCAAGCCTAATGCTTGCCTTTTATTAGGATATCACAAGCATAAAAAGC
>CADAPR010000085.1 GCA_902789785.1 uncultured Lachnospiraceae bacterium | reverse complement strand
TGCATTCTGATATTTTACAAGATTGACAGCTTCATCATCCGTATCGACTCCGGATATCGCTGTTCTCTGATTGCTTATCGATTTGCCGATATTTTCGTAATTGTTATGGAATGTCTGAGCTCTGTTTCCATTTAGAGCTACGTCTGACAGTACGCATGTAAGGAACTCTCTTGTGGCTGCTCCTCTGTAATTTGCTATATCCTTATCATTTGTCATGTTGATGAAATCAGTCACTATGCTGTAATCATCAGCGCCTGCTGCCTTATCCTTCTTTGTTGCCAAAAGGTTTGCATTGCCAACAAGACTCTTATGAACCGCAAAACTCTTTGCTGTAACTCTGTAGTAGCTGTCATCATCAGAAGATATAGTCGCAGGAATGTTGTTTCCGAGTTCATCATTGTATTCGCTTGTTATATTGAGCTGCTGCTCGCTAGTTGCCTCGTCTCCGGTAAAGAGATTGATGCCGCTTTGTCCGTATGCCGCTTTGTCCGTCTGATGTATAACCGCTTCTCATGATCGAGTTCACGGCATTGGAGAATATCCTTACCCACTCGTTCATCTGCTGCTGATAATATGGTATTCCCTGATATTTAACAGGTCTTCCTATCTCAGCTTCCTTGCCGACCTTGTTGGGTGATACTGATTCACCGGTTCTGTCTGTATTTATCTCAAACTGATATGTATAACCGGTTCCATCGTATGAGTATGTCCATGAATCGTAGTAGAATTCCTGTCCGCCAAACGAGATTATTCCGCCGTTATCAGAAAGAGTGCATTTATCCATGTCAGACAGATAATCAAGAGTTGTTCTTACTGTCACTGTCTGCTTTCCGCCAGAAGCATCGGTAACGGCTTCAAGGGTACCTCTGAAGTTCTCGCCGTTGTTTCCGTCTCTCATCTGGATAAGTCCCATCAGATCTCCGCCAAGGAGCGGATTGTAGAGATTGAACTTGTCTCCGACATCTTCCGTTGTCTTGTTGGCTATCCAGTATACTTCGTAGAGCCCGTCTATATCAGACTGATTTGTCTTTTCATAATCTTCTTTTGCGATACATTTAAGATTTCTGCTCTCATCCGTATCAACAAGCATATGTCCGCCGGCTATCTTGATGATATACTGGTGTCCGCCGGTCTCACGATCGGGATTGTTTGAATCGACTATAGGATATTCATTTACTTCGACATTTACTATCCCTGAAAGCTCATCAACTAAAAGCGCTCTCTTGTCTCTGAGTTCATTTGCTCTGGCTCCGGACAGTTCGATTACATTTATCTGCTTGTTAAGCGCTGCTATCTCATCAGATAAAGAATTGATCGCATCGACCTTTACCTTGATCTCAGCATTTACATCCTTCTGCACCAGTTCCATGTTTGCAGCCATGCTGTTGAAATACTGAGCAAGGTTGCTTGCCATTCCGACAAACTGAGCCTTTGTTGAATCAGCCGCAGGATTTTTCTTTACTTCCTGGAGAGCGTTCATCATCTTGTTGAATACTGTGGTGAAGCCTTCCTGTGTATCATCATCCTTAAAGTAATCCTCTATCTGAGTCATGTAGTACTCTTTCATGTTGTACTCGCCGACTCTTGAATTGTTTGCCCAGTACTTGTTGTCATAAAAATCATCATGGATTCTTTCTATGGTAAGAACATCAACACCGGCACCGGCACAGCCGTATGTCGTGAATGTACGGATGGCAGCTGCAGCGACCTGATTTACTTCCTGTCTGCTGTATCCTTCAGTCTCTGCATTGGAGATATTGTTTGCAGTTGTATTAAGTCCGGCATTTGCTCCCAAAAGTCCGGTGTATGCAATATTTAGTCCAAAAAACTGTGAAGGCATGTCTGTCTCCTTTCATTCAAAATCATGAACCGAGTGTGTTCACTATGTGCTCTAGCATCTCATCAACCACGTTGATGTATCTTGATGCCGCGTTATAAGCATTCTGAAACTTTATCATGTATGAGAGTTCCTCATCGGTAGATACACCGATTATCTGCTCTCTCGCATTGCTCGTTGCCGTTACTGTCTGTTCCTGGTTGCTTAAAATAGATTCGTAAAGATATCCGGAATTTGCGACCTGGCTTACCAGATCTGAGTAATAGTCAACAAAGCTGCTCTTCTTTTTTATATTGATGTTAAGAACGTTATCCTCTTCGGTAAACTCTGCTTTAAGCTTCTCCATCGTCTCAAAGTCAACCTTGCCGTCAGGAAGAACAAATCCAAGCTTTGTCGGCTGCTGCAAAAGATCCATGTTGATCTGGAGGTTGTTAGTCGTATACTGAGTCTCCGGTATATCGGGATCTTCCGGCATGAATGTATTTCCTGTATATCCGTCTGAAGCGATCTTCTGGAATACCTGAATAGGATTTCCATTTGGATCTCTTAAATATGTTGAATTGGGATTTATCGCTGTCGCGCTTGCAGCCGCATCACTTAGTACTGCGTTGACTGTTGTTGCAACGTTGTGGATGAGTCTGTCAAACTCAGCCATGATGTTCATGCACAGTGACTGCGATACGGAATTTGTATATCTGCTCTCATCAAGATCAACGTATGTTCCCTTGTGATCGCCTCTTGCAAGGAGTGTTGACTTTAGTTTTCCTATATCTGTATCTATATCTGAAGAAATGAGTCTGTTAAGATCAAATACCGCTGCCTTTTGAGCCTCTTCCTCTGTATAGTATCTCTTTCCGAAGCTGTCCAAGCTGTACTTTGCATTCTTCTCCCAGAACACATAAGAAAAACCTGTGTCGGGATCTGTCTTTGTCAAGATCTTGTATGCGTGATCGCCTCTTACAAGATCCTCGCCTTCAAACTGTATCCATACAGTCGAGTCAAGGTCTTCGGAATAGGATATGCTGGCTAGCTTTCCAAGCTCATCTATTAAAAGGTTTCTTTCATCTCTTAGATCGTTTGCCTCTTCGAATCCGCCGCATTCGATAAATCTGATCTGGTCGTTAAGATCCTTTATCCTGTCGGCATATTCATTTACCTTGTATACGAGCTGATCGACCTGGCCGTTTAAGCTCTTCTGGTAATCAACGAGTCCGTCGTATACTGACTGGCCTCTTGATAAAAACTCCGAACACTTCTCAACGAACAGTCCCTGCGTTACAGCCGAGCTGGGATCCTTTGCAAGTTCCTGAACAGATACCCAGAGATCGTTTATCGCTTCATGGAATGACTTTCCATTCATCTCATCAAGAAGGCTCTGTATCTCATCTAGAACGTCGACACTTACTTCATAGAAGCCCTGTCGTCCGGCTTCCATACGATAGGTGTTGTCAAGGAATACGTCTCTTACCTGACGTGTCTTTGCATAAACGACACCTAGTCCGACCTGCTGGTCGGACACTGCATCCTTGTTGTGAGATATTGTATTGTAAACATTGGTGGCTTGCATGACCTGCTGGCGTACATAGCCCGCATTTTCTGCATTCGATACGTTATGTGCTGTTGTATTAAGTGCGTTCTGGCTTGTCTGTAGACCTGACACGCCGACGTATAAACTACCCATTATAGACATAGGAATACCTCACGGACTGCAGAGAATCAACTCTTACTATCAAAACGGCCGCTGCTCACTCCCATGACATCCCCCGACGCATATGCGTTTCTTGTGTAATTGGCGGTTTCGGGAGCCGCCTTCATGGCCTGAATAACATTCATATCAAATTGTACCATCTCCAGTGAACTCTCGATCAGCTGCTTGTTCTGCTCGTTTGACCTTCTCATCTGAGTTATGGTCGTTGAGAGC
The DNA here is from genome assembly GCA_902789785.1 of uncultured Lachnospiraceae bacterium. GTDB lineage: Bacteria > Bacillota > Clostridia > Lachnospirales > Lachnospiraceae > Colinaster. The sequence goes on along the minus strand of CADAPR010000085.1, from coordinate 3,529 downwards.
TTGTCATGAAGTACAGCTAACTTCTGCTGTTCCTGAGGTCTGGTATTTAGCATGGCGATCAGATCGCCTAGCTTGAGTGTACTAACATCCCTGTTAACAACATTGGCGATATCCTTCATGCACTCCTCGCGTTTCTTTTCGATGTTAGCGAGTCGTGATAATATCACCTGTTCCTCATCCGTGATCAAAGACAGAGCTTCGAGGTCTGCGCTGACGATAACCGGTGTCTTCTTTAGAGACAAACTAAGGAGTCTCTCGTACTGCTCAGACTCCTGTCCTAAAGTATTGATAAGCTCTTCCATCAAACTTGCCACCGGTTATACTCCCTTCCCAAATGAATACGTCAAATCGCGCAGTTTAATTTTGCAAAAAGTTTTTCTGCTAAGCTGTCACTGTCAACGCTGTAAGTTCCTGCGTCAATCTTACTTTTGATATCCGCAACAAGGTCCTCTCTAACATCAGCTGATGAAGCTACTGCCTGTTTAGCTGTCCTTAGATCCTTGCCTATGCTGGAAATCTGCAGTTGATCAGAGAAGCTCTTTGTTGTCTCGGTCTTAACCTGTTTGTTCTTGTTACCCAGGTTGTACATGCTCTGAATCTGGGCAAATGCATCTACGCGCATAATCGCTCCTCCTAGAAAAAAAATTTTGTCTGAAACTAATCGCTTCATAATGTTTATCGGACTTTTATCAGATAACTTTAGAGTAAATTTGCAAAAACGGCCAACATCTTTTGATGTGAGCCGTTTAATGCTATTCCATGTTTCTTATTATCTCTCTTACGACTAAGATATTTGTCGGTGTCACCGATATATCATCTATTCCGTACTCGACAAGTTTTCTAACGATCTCTGCATCGGATGCTATCTCGCCGCATATCCCGACGCTGCAGTCATTTGCATGCGCATTGTCGATCGTCATCTTTATCTGTCTTAATATCGATTCATGATGAGGATTATAGTATTTCTGTATCCTTAGATTTGTCCTGTCAGCCGCAAGGGTATACTGTGACAGGTCGTTTGTTCCTATAGAGAAGAAATCGACTTCCTTAGCAAGAAGATCGCTTATCATTACTGCAGCCGGTGTCTCGACCATTATACCGATCGGGCAATCCTTGTAAGGATAACCTTCATCCTTAAGCCCTTTTTTGACACGCTCGGTTATCTCCTTTACTTCCCTTACCTCCTCAACGGAAGTGATCATAGGAAACATTATCGATATATTTCCGAAATAGCTAGCCCTGTAGACAGCTCGCAGCTGAGTCTCGAACAACTCTCTCTTATCAAGCGATATCCTTATTCCCCTATAGCCTAGTGCAGGATTTTCCTCCTTGCCAAGCTCAAGGTATGAGACCTGCTTGTCAGCACCTATATCGGCTGTTCTGATGATGAGCTTCCTGCCGCCTAAGCTTTCAGCCATCCTGCGATACATAATAAACTGTTCTTCTTCGCTGGGTGCACTGTCTCTTTCCATAAAAAGATACTCTGATCTGTAAAGACCTGCACCTTCCGCATCATTTAAGAGAGCTGCCGCAACATCTTTTTCATTATTTATATTTGCGTAAAGACCTACCACTCTTCCTGACCTAGTCACTGTCTTTTTGCCTTTCATAAGGTTAAGGAGCTTTTTGTTCTTGTTTTCCTTGCTGATGCGCTTATTGTATATCTCGATCTCTTCATCTGTCGGATCGATTATGAACCTGCCGCTGTGACCGTCTAAGATCGCAGTTTTTCCTTCAAGCTGAGGCGCTATCGATTCTGTGATAGAGATATTTCCGTTCTCATCAACATATCCGTAAAGATCCACTCCTATGAGCGCCGGTATGTTAAGGCTCTTTGATAGTATCGCCGTATGAGAATTGGAACTGGTCTCGCTGACAACAAATCCAATGATGTTTGTTTTATCCAGTCTTACTATCTCTCCGGGTGTCAGATCTTCCGCAAGCAGTATGACCGGTTCGTCATATCTGTTTTTATGACAGGTGCCCTTGTAGAGGATCTCGATCACCTTGTTGTATACTTCTCTGACATCCTTTATCCTGTCTTTTATATATGCATCTTCAAGCTTTGACATCATCTTTGCGAAGTTGTCTATGGTAATGGCCACAGCATACTCCGCATTGACAGACTGGGTGCGTACTATATTGGTAACGGATTCGATATAGTCCATGTCATCAAGCAGGACCATATCAGCCTTAAAAATGGACGCATTATTGCTTCCGACCTCTTTGAGGGCCTTTTCATACAGCCTTTCATATTCTAGTTTGGCTGTAGCTATCGCCTGCTCAAAGCGCTCGATCTCCGCTTCAGGATCCTTGCATTTTTTTCTTACGACTTTTGTCTCGGTCCTGTCGTATATGGCTATCTTTCCAATGGAATAGCCCGTGCACGCACTTTTACCTTTTAATTGCATATAGCTGCCTATTCAACGTACTTCTCATACAACGCAACATGATCAAATATTGCACGCCATGCGCTGTGTGCATTACCCGTGGCGCATATGTATACCTTTCCGTCACTTCCTATCGTATAGCTGACCGCACAGTTTCCGGACTGCACTACATATCCGGTCTTTGCGCCCATCACTTCTGTCTTTGTATATTTATCCTCGATCCTTCGCATGAACCAGTTACTTAGTTCCAATCCTTCCGGATGCTGCTCGGTAGGCTTTGTCACATGCATATGCTCGTGAAGGACCTGTCTGCATATATCATTCTCTATAGCCGCCTTCATGATCATTGACATGTCATAAAGCGTTGTATAATGATCTTCCCCGTAAAGACCTGCGGAATTTGTAAAATGAGTACCTGTAAGCCCGAGGTCTCTTGCCTTGTCATTCATCATCTGAATGAACTCTTCCTCGCTTCCGGCCACATATCTTTCAAGTGCATGACAGCACTCTCCGCCCGACGGCATGATCGCTCCGTAAAGTATATCCTTTACAGGAACAGTCTCATCTGCCGTAAAGCCTGCACAGCTTAGGTCGTGTACATAAGCAAAATCCGTATCTTCAATGGTGATCGTAAACATATCTTCAAGATCGGTGATATGCTCGCATGCAACAAGCGCAGTCATGACCTTTGTCATGGATGCGGGATTCATTCGATCCGCGCCGTTTCTTGTAGCAAGCACCTTTCCCGTTGATGCATCTATGATAGAAAGATACTGACTCTGAACCTCTTCTTCGCCTATCCCGACATCTGCTCCTGAAGCATCGACCTTGTAGCCTTCAAACATCTGAGGAGACTCGACCGTTATCGGGAGCATGTTTATGATCTCAGGCTCTTTTGGCTCTGGCTCTTCAACGACTTCAGGGATCTCAGGCACGATCACCTCGGCTGCCTGAAGCGCTTCTTCTTCCTTTATCTTATGCTTGTCCGAGAGAGCTCTTATCGCAAATACGATCGCTCCTATTATTATGATGACTGCAACGATGCCGACAATGATAAGAGGTATCATCTTTTTAAGCATGGCTCTCTTTGCAGCCTGACGTCTCTTTTCCTCTTTCATCCGCTCACGCCTCTCACGGCG
>CADAPR010000084.1 GCA_902789785.1 uncultured Lachnospiraceae bacterium | reverse complement strand
CCAATCTATTAAAGTATACCACATGACTGGTCATAATTTATAGAAAATTGTTGTAAGTTGAGCTTTTTTTATGGGATAATATTTCAGAATGGAGGTATCTAATGGAAAGCAGCGTTATTCTCAAGCACTACGGCAGATTGTACAATCCTTCCAACTGGGGTTATTTCCCAAACTACGTGGCAAATCGCTTTTATTACATTTGCAAAGGGAATGTCGTATACAAGGAAAAACTCACATTAAAACCGGGTTTTGTCTATCTTTTTAAGGCTGATCCCGAGTTCATGGCATCCCAGTCTCCGCTCGATCCGATAGATCATATCTACTTTGATTTCATTTCTTCCGGAAATTTTCTCGATAAGGAATATATAGAGATAGATCCTAATCTCTATCCGAGGCTTAAATCAGTCATAGAAGCACTTACTATTGATTATTCACTTAACGATCTTCCCCAGGATGTTGCTGAGTCATATCTGAATATAATCTTTTATGAACTGAAGGATCATTTCGTTTCCAATCGCATGTATTCGGATCTCACTACCAGCGTCTTTAGATATATACATGAAAATCCCGCGGGTGATCTGACTGTTGCAGGTATTGCCGATGCCCTAAGCATTAATATAAATCATCTGATCAGAACCTTTAAAAAGGACACGGGCATGACGCCTCTTAAATATATCGGACTTATGAAATCCGAGCTTGCGGTCTCATATATAAGAAAAGGTCATTCTCTTGAGGATATAGCCGAACTATTGGGATATTCAACTGTATCTGCTCTTTCTGTTGCATTTAAGAATGTAACACATAAAAACCTTTCGGAGTTTAGATGATATCGTGTTTTAATATACGTTCAAATATGCTATACTTACAGAGTTTGAGTTTTATTAACAGAAAGGAATTATTATGGAAAAGATACCTTACAAGATTTATCTTGAAGAAAATGAAATGCCCAGACAGTGGTATAACGTCAGGGCAGATATGAAAAAAAAGCCGGCTCCGATTTTAAATCCTGCGACTCTTAAGCCGGTAACAAAAGAAGAGCTTTCTCACATATTCTGTGAAGAACTCGCTTCTCAGGAATTAAACGAAACAGATCCCTATATCGAGATCCCCGAAGAGATCAGGAACTTCTACAGGATGTATCGTCCTTCTCCGCTCGTAAGAGCCTACTGTCTCGAAGAAAAGCTTAAGACTCCGGCTCACATCTACTATAAGTTTGAAGGAAACAACACATCGGGAAGCCACAAGTTAAACTCAGCCATCGCTCAGGCTTACTACGCTAAGAAGCAGGGTCTTAAGGGTGTTACCACAGAGACCGGTGCCGGTCAGTGGGGAACAGCTCTTTCTATGGCTTGTTCATATTTTGATCTCGACTGTCAGGTATATATGGTAAAGGTTTCATATGAACAGAAGCCTTTCCGTCGTGAAGTCATGAGAACATACGGTGCTACAGTAACTCCTTCTCCTTCCATGAATACAGAAGTAGGAAGAAAGATCAACGCCGAATTTCCCGGAACTACAGGAAGTCTCGGATGCGCGATCTCTGAAGCAGTTGAAGCAGCAATGAGTCAGGAAGGCTACAGATATGTTCTCGGCTCTGTACTCTCTCAGGTACTTCCGGCATCAAGGCTGACACTATCATCGGCTGTGCCGGTGGCGGTTCAAACCTTGGCGGACTCATCTCTCCTTTTGCCGGCGAGATGTTAAGAGGCGAAGCAGATTATGAGATCATTGCAGTTGAACCGGCTTCTTGTCCAAGTCTTACAAGAGGAGTTTACGCATATGACTTCTGTGATACCGGTAAGGTTTGTCCTCTGGCAAAGATGTACACGCTCGGCTCAGGATTCATTCCTTCAGCAAACCATGCAGGCGGTCTTCGTTATCACGGAATGAGCTCAATAGTATCAGAACTTTACGATCAGGGACTCCTCAAAGCAAGAAGTGTTGAGCAGACTGAAGTATTTAAGGCAGCTACAGAATTTGCAAGAGTTGAGGGTATCCTTCCTGCTCCTGAGAGCAGCCATGCAATAAAGGTTGCCATAGATGAAGCATTAACTCACAGGTACAGGCTATTTCGATATGGTCGCTTACCAGAAATACAATGATGGTGATATGCAGGATTACATCCCAACAGATGATGATCTTAAAAAATCCATCTCACAGCTTCCTAAAGTATAATCGCTTTCATAATAAAAGACGGGAAATGCATCCAATTTTGATATGCTCCCGTCTTTTTTTGTTTTTCTGTTCTATTCTATGCCAAGATCCTTCTTAACAAAATCAGGCACTTGTCCTTTTAGGAAACTGAAATATACTAAAGTATTTCCTCTTACGTTTGTTGCAACTACGCGTTCATTTCCCTCAAAGAGCTTAGCTGTATTTACCTCAGCCTCAACATTATATGCCGGCTCAAAGGTATCTTCCTGGCCCCATTTATGAGAGTATTCACTCATTGAAATATAAGGGAACAGCTTTTCAATATCATCCTCGCTGACATATACCGCACTCTTTGGTTCAACCGTCTTAGAATCTCCTATCATGTTGTAATAGTATTTTTCTATATCGGTATCATCAATATCGCTGTCTTCATAATATGTTATAGAGATAGACGCTATATCCTTTGGAGTGATCTGAGGCACTTTATACCCGATGTTTTCAAGGCAGTCAACACAGTGCTTCATGCAAGGATATATTGAAAACGAACTTGATCTCATATAATTATAGATTCCAAAGTTATTATCAGCTATCGTGAAATATACGCTTCCGAGCGGTCCCTCATTGCATATTTTGTCGTAATCAAATTCGTCAAGATCCTGTTTATAGCATTCAAGCAGTTTTCCTGTTTCCTCAGCATTTAAACTGATCGATGTATAATTATTTGAGAACTCATGCCATCCTTCTTCAGGAATCATGTCAGTAAAATCATATTTTTTCAAACAGAAGTATCCGTTTATGAATTCATCTGATGAAAAGATCTTCTTTTCAATCTCATGTGCTCTCTCATCATTGATCGGTACAGGTATGTTCTTATAGATCACTCTTCCGTTTTTTGTCCTGATCACGATGACCGCATCATCATATTTGGTATAACGCGTATAGTTTATTACATCTCTGTTATTTGTCTTTAGACAATCCTCATCGTAGCTTTTCATCGAAAGTTCCATGAGCTCATAAATCGAATCTATATCTGTTATGAACATGTTCTCACTGCAATACTGCTGAGAGCTCATATACCCCATGCTCTCACCAAGAAACATATACGAATCAAGGAAGTTATCCGGTACTATAGCTACCGATTCGACATTGTTCTTATCCGGGATATACCTGTCAAGACCGAGTGCATCTTCCTTTAAGACGAAAAATACTATTACTGCTGCAACAGCCGTTATGATCCAGTGAAGCTTTTTAGAGAGTACTGCTTTTACATCAAGTTCAAATATAGCCTCGATCATAGCACAGGCTATTACTGCGCAGATTATCACTACGAGCAGTACAACAAACAGATATCTGTTACTCTCACTTTCAGATACAACGATAGCAGTAAGTCCAACTCCGACAGCTGCCGGTATGGCGAGCAAGAATTTAAGCCATGTTGCCATCTTTTTAAATGCAAGTGTCTTTCCTGCCGCTTCCATTGGTCTGTACATATATGCCAAATATGAAAGAACAGCAACTATGACCGTCAGACATATGATCATCAGATAACTGGTTGCCGGAATACTTCCCGTGGACTGTTCCTTCATAATCGCTCTTACCAGACTACCCCACGGAGTAAATGCAGGGACATAATCTGTTTCCAAATGGAATATATATCTTTGGAATTCCGAATACCCGATAAGTATTCCTCTGATAAGAAGTTCATAAAGCGATAATACTGCTATTGCACATACTGAAGCAAAAACATTTCCTGTTAAAGATATAGCCAACACGCATATAAAGTATATTCCTGCAAAGAATAAAAGACTCATGATGAACGCATGGCAAGTCTGTAAAGCGCTATATGCACCACCGTATCCGAATGCACTAAGTATTGCATGACTGAGTATAAGTCCGATAATTGATAAGATGCTATACATTGCAAAGGTGCCAATAACAGAAACAAAGAATCGTCTGTTCTTCTTTTCCGGCATACTTGCATAAAAATCGACCCTTACCTTATCATCAAGCCAATAGAATCCGCTGTAGGCGGAAAGTATGGCGAATACACCGCCAAGAAACAGCCTGAAAAAATTGACGCCAAGCATCACTTCACATATGCCTATAGCAGCCTGCTTAAGCATTTTTTGCGCAAGATCTCCGTAGTTTATCAGATAATACTGTTCATCGATTCCTGCTATGAGCACCAGAAACAGAAGTGGTGCAAATATAACAAAGAGGAACGCTCCGCTTAACCAGAGCCATAGCCGTCTTTTGTTATCTTCTTTGATACTAGCCAAGAATGAGTTTTTTGATGTCATAACCGACCACCTCCGTTTCACTAATAAATATCTCTTCCAGTGACAGTGGAAGTGTTTCGAAGAATACAGTGTTCACGCATGCGAATGCATTCTCAACATCTTCTCTTGTCCCCCTCAAAGTATAAGTACAAAGAGATCCCATCCTCTCTGTCTTTACAGGTTCTACCATTTGCAAAAGCTTGCTCTCATCTTCCTCTGAGCTGTAAACGCACTGAACTCTCTGAATGTTCAGTTTCATGTCCTCGAGATCTTTTGAAAGCAGCACGCCCCCCTTGTGCAACAGACCAACATGGTCACATATATCTTCCAGTTCCCTGAGATTGTGACTCGCTATAACCGGTGTCAGTCCTCTTTCATCCATTTCCTTAGCGAATATGCTCTTGATCCCCTGACGCATCACTGGATCTAATCCGTCAAACGATTCGTCGCACAGCAGATATTTTGCATTGGAGCATATCCCCAGCAACAATGCTAACTGTCTTTTCATACCTTTTGAATAAGTACCTATCTTTCTCTTTTCAGGCAGATTGAAGGTCTTAAGATAATCTCTGAATTTATCTTTGTCAAACAATGGATACTGTATGCTAAGATATGACATCATATCCATAGGATTGCTGTTTGCGAAAAAATACGGTGAATCAGAAATGAAAAACATGTTTTTCTTCGCTTCTTCGTTATCAAGCACTCCCATGTCATCAACGGTGATATTACCAGAATCAGGCTTGAGTATTCCTGAGACCATTCTCAAAAGAGTACTTTTTCCTGCACCGTTTGTTCCAAGAAGTCCGAATACTATCTGTTCCCCGATATCAACGGTTATGTCATCGACAGCCTTGATATCATCAAAAGATTTTGAAATATTCGTAATCTGTATCATGACCTTTTACTCTCCTCCCCTTTCATGTATTCTGAAATATGATCTGTTATTTCTTTCGCCCCAATCCCCGCTTTTGCGGCTGTATCACAGATCTCATCCAGTTTATTAAATATCTCTTTTTTATACTCCCCTTTAAGAGTATTCGTATCTGAAACAAAATTCCCCCTGCCTTTTACGGTATAAATGTACCCCTGGCGTTCAAGTTCCATATACGCACGCTGAATGGTGTTCGGATTGATTGACAGTTCCATGGCCAGCGTCCTGACCGAAGGCATCTTGTCATTAGCACCCAGAGCACCGGTTAGTATCAGCAATCTGAACTTATCGACCACTTGCTCGTAGATCGGACGTGAGTCCTTATAATCTATTACAATCATGCGTCTTTCCCCTTTCACAAAGTTAAGGTTTTCCGGAAAACAAATTAAGTGTACTAATTCAATTAGTACACTTAATATACATCAATAATATTTTTATGTCAACACATTTTAAAATATTTATTTAGTTTACTGTATTTGCATGCTTCTTAAGTATCTGCCACATAACAAATACATAAATAAATCCTATGCAGGCAGTCAGGAACTGATACAGTGAAAACGTTGTCTGAAATACGCTCATCTTTCCCCTTAACGGACTCTGTTCCGGTATAAAAGTAGGAAGGAGCCACAAAGATATGGTTATTCCCATGAACACACCTTTTAATAATGAGCTGATAAGTCCCATGATCCAGCACTTGACACCGGGAATCTTCTTAGTCTCTTTTTCCATGTCCTTCTTCATAAGGAAATGTACCGCTACGGCAAGCACTATATTACCTAACATGATGAAAGGTATTATAGCCGGTACCGCTTTCATAATGGGTGATGCGGTGATTATAAAGGCTGTGACAGGTGTTATCACACTCAAAAGTATCGCACAGGGCAGATTTACTAACAATACAGTCAGTACTATGCATGCATTGATTATAGGTCCTGTTATGAATACGCTTAGGTTTTTAAACAGCTGGCTTACCAGACATACAGCAAGTAACATAGCAGTTATAGCTATCTGTTTTGCTCCGAATCTTTTGTTTGACTGTTCCATGTTTATTTACTTCCTTTCAATGAAAAATGTCTCTCCCCTTTTTCATCCAAACGAATTATACCCCCGAAAGAATCATTTGTCATCATAACTTTACCTTAATATTATGCACAGATCTTCATCATCGATTAAGTCTGATTCGCCGTATCCGTCTTCGCCTTCAAATCGATACTGTCCCTTAAATGCCTCGATGCCTGCATAACCCTCTGAATCCGTCATAACTGAAGTATCTGTCCACCACTCCTGTTTGATCAGTTTCTTAAGCATCATATAAGAAGGTTTTAAAGAATTATCCTGCCTTATAAAGCCGCTGGGGGCCTTAAGCCACGCGCCGTCTCTGTAATCCCAGGTAGTTATCGCTTCAACAAGCGGATGTTCAAACAAAGTCCTGTACATCTTTTCAATCTCTTTTGCCTGTCTTTCTTCACCTTCGGGTGTGGTCGGCCACTCTTCCACCTGCCAGTCGTTAAGATCCTCAATATATGCTGGCATGATCTCACCTGATATCAGAGTATTCTCTGTAAAATGTATCGGAAGTCCGAATACAGAGAATCGCTCAAGCACCTCATTAAGTTTTTCTTCTCCCCAGAAGCCCTGATGTTGATGAGACTGTATCCCTATCGCGCTTATCGGTACTCCTGCATTGAGACAGCCGTCTATCAGTATCTCATAGTTTATTGAAGTATTAAAATCATTTATCAGTAAAACGGCATCAGGATTGCATTCATGAGCCTTTTGAAATACTTCCTTGATCAATCCTACTCTGCCCTTATCTTTACATATTCTCGTTATTGCGTTGTCATATTTGTCAAAGATAGGCATGATGACGACTTCATTTATCACATCCCACATATCAATGACTCCCTTGAATCCTGTGACCTCTCTTTCTATTCTCTCCAACTGCTTTTTCATGATAGTCTTATTATCATACTTCATAAGCCAGTCAGCACACGCAGTATGCCAGCAAAGAGGATGCCCCTTAACCCTGACATTCTTATCTTTAAGATATTTTGCAGCCTTCATCAGAGCATCCTTTTGAGTAATGCCCTCTTCTTTCTCATAATTGCCCCAGTAAAACGGAAGCGTGCCATAGTTGAATATCTCAAGCCAGCTGTCTGTGATCTGTTTATAATCTTCCTTGCCTTCATTTACAAAAGGCAGGAAATCAAATGCACCGCACCCGAAAAGAAAACTGTGGTTTGTCTGTTTGATATTGATCTGTCTGTTTGATAAAGGATTTCCCTGCTCATCTATAAACTTTATCCTCTTGTTGATAATTCTGTGTGAGATCATAAAAACACCTCCTTTTTATCGTGATATGATTATATCATCTGACAGGAGGTGTTTTCTTTGTCATAATTTGACTTGGTATTTTCAATTATTGTCTATTCCCGAAAGCTGACTGCAGTAATCCTCGAATTCACTTTCCTTTGAATAACTCTCAAACGTAAACTCCTGATACTTGTCCTTGTCATCATTCCAGTATAGATAAAGCCAGGGGCCACAGTCGCCCGAATCCGCATTTTCTCCTCTTTTCCTAACTAAGCCTCCATTTATCAGTTTGTAAAACTCTGATAACTGTTCATCTGTAAGTTCAATATTTCCTTTAGCTACCGTATCATCTTCACCAGCGGGTCCGTAATCATCTGGCCGTTCTCTTTTTTCAAAGAAAAACATATTCTTATCGTTTTCTTTATAGAATTTGTATCTTAGATATAAAGCACCATAATTTATATTTTCATATGTATAGTAGAATTCTTTGATATCCTCATATTTGATATCATCACCCACTACCATCTTTCCCTTTAGTATAAAAGGATTCTTTGTCATTTCTTCGGTATCCTCTCTCGTTTCGAAAGCATCGGTATTAAACGTTTCTGGATCGTTAGAATCTCCAATCTCATTAATATCCAATCCACTTTCATCATGATCGTTATAGATATTGATGTTTTCGTCACCTGAGATTTTCTTAAAGATCAATATCGCACAAACACTTAGAAGGATGAGTCCTATCAGTAACACCAGTATTTTCTTGTTTTTGGGTTTCTTATTTTCTTCTTCCATATCAGAAATCTAAATCACTTTGAATTATCACTCCATCTGTAATGATTGTATCACACTGAACATAGTCCTGAAATATCAATATTTTGTCAGACTTAATCTATCTTTTTTACAAAGAAAAAAGCTCAAGATTCACTAAATCTCGAGCTTTTCATGAATTATATTCGTGCGGAAGAAGGGACTTGAAGATAGAATGGGCGAAAAAATAGCGTAAGAAAGGAGGCTCGTGGCATCGACACTATTAGGGAACCCCTATGGGAACCCCCAAATTTCATCTAATATTTTTTCATAATAGAGCATAAATAATCAAGATTTACAGCTCATATAACTTGTTACTTTATAAGATGTAGCATATGTCTTTTCTCCTCCAATAAATACTCAAAATCCTTAAGATATTTCTGAAATCTTT
>CADAPR010000083.1 GCA_902789785.1 uncultured Lachnospiraceae bacterium | reverse complement strand
TCCTCTTGCTTATAAGGCAGGGTTCAGGGATATACTGGTCGGACTCGAAGCCATAACTGATGAACAGCTTGATATCTATAACAAGCAGACATCTAAAAATGAAAACATTACCGCGATTAAGAATCTATTAGACAACAACATTGTATGTGACGGGTTGTTTGTCATAAGCTATACGGCTACAAGGCAGGACTTCAGGAATCTGATGAAGTTTGTTAAGGACAATAACTTGCTCTGGGTTGTATTCGGTATATTCACTCCTTACAAGGGCACGGATGCATATGATGAATACAAGGATATGCTCATCAATTTCAGATCGAGCAGACTTGATGGTACACATATTACAATAAAACCCACCAATATGAGCTCGTTTGAGTTTATGTTCAGGTATTACTGGATACATGTTCTCTTACGATACTAAGAAAAAGGGTTGGTTCTGATATGACGCAGAAGTATATGTTTGTACGTGTGCATTACGATAAGAGAGTGGCAAGTTTGGAACCGCTCGGACTGGAGTATCTATTGGCATGCGTCAAGGCTGAGAACAGGGAAGGCTTTATATATGATGAGAGCATAGAGAGTCCGTTTGGTCGCTTTTTAAGACTGCTTAAAAAAGTTGATGACAATAATGTTACTATTGTCGGTTTTTCAGTAATGTCGAATACCGCGTGGTATGTTTTAAAACTCATAAAGAAGCTAAGAGCTGCAAGACCCAAGATCAAGATCATGGTCGGTGGGCCCGAGGTAGTGATCAATCATGAGGATTTTCTTTTAGATGAAGTTGATTATGTTTCATATGACAACGGGCTTGATTCATTCAGACTGGCGATAAGACACGATTTTGATGATATGATCCTTGATAAGGTAAGCGGACTTGCATACAGAAAAAACTCTGAGTGGGTGAGTAATCTTAAGGGAGAGCCTGTAAGTGATTACGGAATCTTACCGGACAGAAGTCATTTTTATGATAATCGCAATAAATTCAAGGTTCTGGCTAAAGGCTGTTTTTCCATGATGAAGACTGCGTTTTCATGTCCTCAGAACTGCAAGTTCTGTATTTCAAGACAGTTTAACAGCTGTGAGTACAGAGAGCGTGATGCTGATTGTGTCATTGACGAGATAATAGGGATAGATAATGACAAGATATTTATCATCGATGATGATTTCCTGGTAAACAAGGAAAGAGTCGAATATATTTGCAATCGACTTTTGGAACTCGGGATACATAAGACATTTATGATATTTTCGAGAGCAGACAGCATAGTAAGGTGCGAGGATATCATGCCTTTAATTTACAAGGCCGGGATCAGAGATATGCTGGTTGGTCTAGAGGCAGTCGATGATTCAACACTGGAAAAGTATAATAAGAATTCCAGTGTGAGCCTTAATAAGAATGCAGTCAGGATACTTCGCGATAACAACATGCTCTGTGTGGGATTGTTTGTCATAAATTATGACTTCTCACACAAGGATTTCATGCATATAAATGAATTCATTAAAAAAGAGAAACTCATATGGGTGCTGTTCAGCATTCTCATACCATTTAAAGGGACAGCCGTATATGAGGAAAACAAGGACAGGCTCTATAAATACAGATACAGCAGAACGGGAGGTACGAGCGTACTCATGAAACCTACCAAGCTCCCTATGTGGCTGTTTAAGTTGGAGTTTCATTTCCTTTACTATGTGAATTATCCAAGGATTTACTATGCGGGTATAGTTCATACATTCAACAAGCGATACAGAAACAACTGATGGTGAAAAATGAAGATACTTCTGATAAAGCCGGAGACGGTGGGTATATTCAGCTTCACATATCTAGTGGAGCATGAGCCTCTTGAAATGGAATATCTGTATACCGTATTTAAGAACGGCGGTCATGAACCTGTCATATATGACAGGCGTTATGAACTGTGTTCGTTAAAGAAGAAGCTTAAAGAAACAAAGCCTGACGTGGTATGTGTTACCGGATACATAACTCAGCAGGAGATCATGAAAAGATACTGTCAGGTTATTAAGTTTTATAACGATCATATCCGGATAATACTCGGTGGATCAAATGTAGAGATCAATTATGAGAACTATTTTGATTCAAAGGCAGACTACCTATATCATCTGAGCGGACTTTCAAATCTGGTTAAACTGATCGATTTTATTGACAGCGAGCTAAAAGGTGATCAAAAGGAAAAAAGCTATCCTGCTGATATACCGGGGATTTGTTACAGAAAAGACGATAACTGGGTTGTAAATCAGAAAGTTATCGAGACTCCTGATGACCTTCCAATCCCTGACAGGACATATTTTTATGCAAATAAGAACAGATTCAGATATCTGTGCTTTAAACCGTTAGCACTTGTAAAAAACTCATACAGCTGCAAAAAAGCATGCAATTTCTGTTTCTGTACAAATCGAAACAGCGGAAGGTATGCATGCCGTCACGTGGAGAGTCTGGTGGATGAGATAGCATCTCTTGATGTTGACGCCATACATATAACAGATGATGATTTTTTGGTTGATGAGGATTATCTAAGAGAGTTTATCAGATCAATAAGACAAAAAGGCGTTCATAAGAAGTTTTTGATTTACGGAAGAGCAGATTTTATTGCGCATCATGAAGAACTGATAAAGGAACTGGCTGACATCGGGCTTTCACTGGTTATGGTAGGACTAGAAGCCACAAATAATGACGAACTTGACTCATATAATAAAAGGACTTCCCTTGAGGAAAATGAGGAATGCATACGGATACTAAGCGAGAACGGGATATTCTGTGCCGGGCTTTTCATCGTACATCAGCACATGACAAAGCAAGATTTTAGAAAGCTGTATGAGTGGATAGCTTCAAGAGATATCGTTCCTACGATATCAGTTTTTACTCCCATGCAGGGCTCTGCCTCCTATAAGGAGTATGAAAAAGATATGATAACAAGAGATGTTACTAAGCAGGATCTTTTTCACTGCCTGCTAAAGCCTGAGCACATGAGCGTAAGAGCCTTTACCATACAGTATTACAGACTCTCTCTTAAACTGGCGTGGCATAACAGAAAATCTGCACTGTATTCAGATAACAACTATCCGGGAGCAGTTATTTATATATTTAAAGTATTGTTTGTAAAACTAAAACGTATATTTGTATTATGAAAAAAAAGATCTTACTCATACAACCTACTCCGTATGACCAGTACGGTAATCTGGTAAAGAAGAAACGACTGTATTTTGTCGGACTTGCGCTGCCGCTTTTAGCAGCCCTTACACCGGATGATTTTGAAGTTGAACTGTGTTACGAGACGATCGAAGATGTGCCATTTGATACTGATGCCGAGATAATAGGCATCAGCAGTATGGGACATGCCGTTATGAGGACTATTGATATAGCAAAACGGTTCAGGGAACTGAATAAGACGGTGATACTTGGAGGATATATGGTATCTCTGATGCCTGATGAGGCTCAGAAATACTGTGATGCTGTTATGATAGGCGACTCAGAGGAAACCTGGGGTGAGATGCTAAATGATTATCTTAACGGATGTCTTAAGAAGACATATAAAAAGAAGCTTACAAAGCTTGTCACACCGCTTCCCAGATATGAGCTTGTTTTAAACAAGAAGATAGGAAATTTCCTTCCGGTGCAGGCCGGCAGAGGATGTCCTAAGACATGCAGTTTCTGCTCGATATACTGCCTGTACCATGGGCAGTACCTTAAACGTGAGATCGCGGATGTCATAAGAGATATAAAAAGAGTAAAGGAACTTGGGTTTAAGCAGTTTCTTTTGCTTGATGATAATCTTTTCTCGAACAGAGATTACGCTCTTGAATTGTGCAGCGAGATTAAGAAACTCAAGATGAAATGGATGACTCAATGTTCTATCGATATTTCGAATGATGAGGAACTATTAAAGACTGTTGCCGACAGCGGATGCTATGTGTTAAGTTTCGGACTTGAGAGCATAAGCAGAGAGAGTCTTTTGGGCATGCAGAAAGGATGGGCGCATCCTGACAGATACAGTGAGCAGCTTAACATCATTCGCAAGTACGGGATAGATATTTCCACAGAGATGGTTGTCGGCGCCGAAGGAGATACTTTAGAATCAATAAAAGAGACGGCTAAGTTTATAGAAGATAACAAGATAACAGTACCGAGATTCTATATACTCACACCGATACCGGGAACTCAGTATTATGATGAGATGAAGCAGCAGGATAGGATATATAATACAGATATGTATTCATATAACTCATGCGAGGCTGTGCATTATCCTAAGAACATGACTCCTGAAGAACTGACAAAGGCTTACTGGGAGCTGTACAATGAAGTGTATGCGTATAGATGTATCTTAAAGAGAACCATATTTACAAAGACTTTCTGGCGCAGACCTTTTACGGCAATGTTTTACTTTGGTGTAAATCTGTTTTACAGAAAACATATAAAACATGGGATAGTACCCAATATAGTTTAGTTATGATATTATTGTAGAGTATAGTATCAGGGGTAAATATGAAGAGTTTCAGAGCTAAAATGACAATCATGATAGTGCTGGTAGTGTTGGGCAGTTCAATCTTGCTGTCTTTTATCAGCTATCAAAGAGCAAAATCCAGTCTGATCACTCAGATGGAGGATAATTATGATGCGGCTGCGCAGAAGTATGCTCTTGAACTGACATCGTGGGTCAATACTAACGGAACGATCATAGATACACTAGCTGCGGAGATCGCAGTAAATGATATTTCATCTAAGGATTACAACACATTTCACAATTATTTAAAGCACAGTAATGAGATACTGAATAAAAACGGGTATGTTTATGATGTATATTTTACATACCCGGACAATACCATGGTGTGCGCTTCTGATTTCGTGGCAGACGGTACCGTAGATTTCGTTCATGAAAGAGAATGGTATACCACTTCGGCACTTACGGGAGAACTGTTCTATTCTACGCCTTATCTTGATTCTGATACACACAGACCCGTTTTTACAATTTCAAAGGCTGTATATAAAGACGGTGAACTATTGGGTGTTCTGGCAGCCGATATCTTTGTCAACGTCTTGGTTGATATGATCAATAATGCAGATGTTGAAGAGAACAGCTATGCTTTTTTGATAGATCAGAATCTCAGGATGATAGTTCATCCAAATCCGGCATATGATTATGAGGATGTTCCCAAGAAGGTCATGGAAGTGGAGAATTCGCCATATGGGCAGCTGATAGAAAAGATAAGAAGAGGCAAACCCGACGAGATGGTATTTCTTGACGATTATGATGGCATAAATCGCGGAATAGTTGCATCGCAGATGACCAATACTAGATGGTATGTGTGTATAGCCACCAGTAGAGAAGAACTCGCAAAAGGTGTTAGCAATCTGGTCAGGGGGTTTGTTATCGCTACGATAGCAGCTGCACTGATAGGAGTATTGATAGCGATTTTTCTTGCTCGCGTACTTGATAAATACAGCAAACAGGAGCAGGAATTCAAGTCAAAGGTACTTAAACTTGAAAAGCAGGCGGCAGATGAAGCCAGCAAGGCAAAGAGCCGTTTCCTTGCGGATATGTCTCATGAGATAAGAACTCCGATTAATGCAATCTTGGGTATGAATGAAATGATCATGCGTGAATCGGATAATAAAGAGATACTTGGATATTCCCAGAACATAAAGCAGTCAGGTCACAATCTTTTGACGTTGATAAACGGTATATTGGATTTCTCAAAGATCGAAGACGGAAAGATGGAGATCGTTCCTGTACGATATAGTGTAAGTTCTCAGATAGGATATTACATCAATTCCATTTCAGACAGAGCAAATGCAAAGAGACTGAAATTTAATTTAAATATTGATCCAAGCCTTCCATGCGAGCTTTATGGTGATGATACCCGAATAAATCAGATTGTCATGAATCTTTTAACAAATGCCGTAAAGTATACAGAAAAAGGAAGTGTGACTCTTTCGATCAAAGGAAAAGAGAGAAATTCTGAAAAGAATGAGATACTGCTGCATGTCGAGGTCAAGGATACGGGAATCGGCATAAAGGAAAGTGATATGGCTCGTCTGTTTGAGTCATTTGAAAGACTCGATGTTGTAAGGAACAGAAACATCGAGGGAACAGGACTTGGTATGACTATCACAAGAAAGCTTCTTGAACTGATGGGAAGCGAGCTTATGGTTGTCAGTCAGTATGGTATAGGAAGCACTTTTTCATTTGAATTATGGCAAAAGATCGAGAATGACAAACCACTGGGAGATTACAGAGAAGCTATTGAGAGAGTTGAGCCTATAGAAGAATACAGTGAATCATTTCATGCAAAGGATGCCTCTATTCTTGTTGTCGATGATACAAATATGAATATACTTGTAGTCGAGAATCTTCTTAAAAAGACAGGGATAAAGGTAGATACGGCCTTGAACGGCCCAGATTCTATCAATCTGGCTGACAAAAAGTCCTACGATGTCATTTTAATGGATCAGCGTATGCCTGGTATGGATGGAACCGAGGCTATGAAAAAGATCAGGGCTCTTGAAAGCAAAAAGAATGAGAAAACACCTATCATATGTCTGACGGCTGATGTTATAAGAGGAGCCAAGGACAGATACATAGAACATGGATTTGATGATTATCTGACAAAGCCGGTTGACGGTCTTGAACTTGAAAAGATGCTCATAAAGTATCTGCCAGATGAAAAAGTAGAGATATCTAAGATAAAAGATACGTCAGAAAATGATGAACACAGACTTGACGAAGTATTAGTCGCTGCGCTTGAATCAGTCTGCGTAGATATAGAGAGCGGAAAGAGTTATTGCGGTAACGATGATTTAATGTATAAAGCGGTTCTTGGCGACTTTGCTCTTGAGCAAAAGACAAAAGCTCTAAATATTGCGGAGAGTTATCTGGCAAAGGACTGGAATAATTACAGTGTTTATGTACATTCATTAAAGAGCTCGTCTAAGACTATAGGCGCGAAACAACTGTTTGAACTGGCTGCTGAATCAGAAGCAGCTGCTGATAATTTAGATGTGGCGACTATAGATAAGAACCATGATAAGATGATCGATATGTACGAAAAGATAGTGGAAGTGATAAGGGACAATATTGACCTTGGCGATAAGGATAGTTTGGATGATGAGATTCTTGAGTTAAATGAACATGCATGTAAAGGATTACATGTTTAGCAGATTAAAGGATTAATGACAGCCTATGAGCAAAGATAGATACGTCCTTGACAGTAATAAGAACATTGATGATACCCTGAAGTTAATCTCTATTCATAAAGGAGTTAACAAGGGTTTCTTCTTTATGCTTTTGGGACTATATATAGTATCTGCAATCGGGACAGTAAGGACATCGCATTCGCCTAATGATATCACCTTTATTTTAGGATATAGCGTTCCGACTTTTGCTATTACCGGTGTGTTTTCATCTCTTGGACATATATGCATTATATGTCTGACCGTTTTTTTCAGAAAAACTGGTTACATCACGTCTATGTTCTTAGTGATCAGTGCGTTACCGGGACTTTTGGTCAACATATTCATAAGACATCGGCATGTAAATCTGCCAGGTATCTTTACCAGTCTTTTGACCATAATCGCGATAACTGTAATATTTTTAAATAACAGAAGAATCGAGAAGTATCAGCAGAGAATGAGTGAAGAAGCGGTTACAGATTCTCTTACAGGTCTGCCCAACAGGTTCGCAGGAAAAGAACTCATGGATGAAATAACGGCAGCAAACGAGAGATTTGCGTTTGTATCCGTGGATCTTAATAACTTCAAGAGTATCAATGATACGATGGGGCATGCCGTAGGAGATAAGGTGCTTGTTGAGGTTGCTGATCGCTGGAAGAATCTGGCTGATACAAATCAGACCGGAACTGCTGATTTTGTATCTCGGTTGAGTGCGGATGAGTATTCGCTGATCATCAGGAATTTTAAGACTGATTTAGATCTGCTTCGTTCGATCAAGGCTTATAAGGAAGAACTTGAGAAGAGGATAACAATAGAAGACTGTGATTTCTTCATGACAGCTTGTTTCGGTTATGCCGTATATCCGGATGATGCAGACAATTCAGGCGCTCTTTTTTCCGCAGCAGATACAGCTATGCATGAGATCAAGCGTGCCAATAGCAGCAACTGCATCTTGCGGTATACCCAGAATCTGAATAAAACTGAAATGAAGATGGATATTGAAAGAAAGATCAGGGCAGCTATCGAAAATGATGCTATCCTGTTCAACCTTCAGCCTCAGTATGATATCAATCATAAACTTCGCGGATTTGAAGCTTTAGCTCGACTAAAAGATGCAGATGGTTCATTTATAAGCCCTGCTGAGTTTATACCAGTTGCAGAAGAGGCGGGCCTAATAGATGTTCTTGATCTATGTGTATTTAAAAAGGCTGCAGCATTTTTCGGCGAAGTAATAAGGTCTGGCGGCGAGGATCTCACCTTAAGCATAAATATTTCAGTAAGGCATCTTTTAAAGAATACCTTTATAGAAGAAATAAAAGATGTACTTGATGTAAACAGTATACCTCCCAAAAACCTTGAGATAGAGATCACAGAGTCTATAATGATAGATTCAGCTGGAAAGGCTTTAGAGTGTGTTCGTGACGCAAAGAATATAGGAATTAAAGTGGCAATAGATGATTTTGGTACAGGCTATTCATCACTCAGCTACCTAAATCAATTCCCTGCCAGTCTGATAAAGATAGATAAATCGTTTATTGATGGTATGAATACCAGCGAAGCTTCAAAGCAGTATGTAGCGACCATCATATCCATTGGTCATATATTAAATCTTGAGGTCATATCTGAAGGCGTGGAATCAGATGATCAGCTTGATACGCTTAAGGATATCGGATGTGACTTTATTCAGGGTTATATCTGGGGACGTCCTCTGCCGCCTGAAGAAGCAAGAAAGCTAGTGTGTGCATAAGATTTAAAAGAATACGAATAATTGCAACGTAACAGCAAATTAGGATAGCATAATTTGCTGTTATTTTTGTTTTCTGATATGTGACTCGGTAGTATAATGGTAACAACATCAAATAGTTGATGGACGTAGGAAAGGGGTATGATTATGACACTTGCAGCAGTAATTGCAATCTTTTTGGTTATCGCTCTGATAATTCTTATCATTGTGACGGGTTATGTAAAAGCTCCTCCGGATAAAGCTTTTATCATTTCTGGTTGGAAGAAAGAGCCTAAGATACTTATTGGACGTGCGGGAATAAAGTTTCCATTCTTAGAGAGAAAGGATACACTTGTTCTTAAGCAGATCAGTATCGACATAAAGACGAATGGCTATGTTCCTACACTTGACTTTATCGGTGTTGATATTGACGCAGTTGCAAAAGTCAGAGTTAAGACAGATCCTGAAGGCATCAAGATAGCTATGAAGAACTTTCTTAACATGGATGAGAAGAACATCATTTCTGCTCTTACCGATTCTTTGCAGGGTAACATGCGTGAGATAATCGGTACTGTTAAGCTTAAAGAACTCAACACCGACCGTAAGAAATTCGGTGACGAGGTTCAGGAGAAAGCTCAAAAGGATATGAATGCTCTCGGTATTGAGATCATTTCATGCAATATCCAGAAAATAGAAGATGAAAAGGGCTTGATCATAGCACTTGGTCAGGATAATATGTCTCAGATCCAGAAGGATGCTTCGATTGCAAAAGCTCAGGCTGACAAGGATGTTGCCATTGCAGAGGCAGAAGCAAAGAGACTGGCAAATGAGGCTCAGGTTGCAGCAGAAACCGAGATTGCTGCAAAACAGAATGAACTTCGTATCAAACAGGCAGAACTGAAGCGTGAATCCGATATCAAGCAGGCTGAGGCAGATGCTGCTTATGAAATCCAGCAACAGGAACAGCGTAAGACGATAGAGGTTACAACGGCTAATGCGAATATCGCTAAGCAGGAGAGAGAGATCGAACTTAAGAGAAAAGATGTTGAAGTTACAGAACAGACTCTTGAGGCTGAGATCAAGAAAAAGGCTGAGGCTGAGAAATTCGCCAGACAGCAGAAGGCAGAAGCTGAACTGTTTGAGCGTCAGAGAAAGGCAGAAGCTGAAAAATTCGAGAGAGAAAAAGAAGCAGAAGCAAGAAAGATACAGGCTGAGGCAGATCTTTTTGCCAAGGCTCAGGAAGCCGAAGGTATCCGCAAGGTAGGTGAGGCTGAAGCCGCAGCTATCGAAGCTAAGGGTATCGCTGAAGCTGAAGCTCTTGAAAAGAAGGCTGAAGCCATGAAGAAATATGGACAGGCAGCTATGGTAGAGATGATAGTTAAGGCTCTGCCCGAAATGGCTGGTGCTATCGCAAAGCCTCTTGAGAATATCGATAAGGTTACCATTATTGATGGGGGTTCATCAGGTGACGGCGGTGTTTCAAACGTTGGTTCATATGTACCCAATGTACTGGCAAAGACTATCGAAACAGTAAAGGAAGTTAC
>CADAPR010000082.1 GCA_902789785.1 uncultured Lachnospiraceae bacterium | reverse complement strand
GATTTCATTCGCCGCTTCTATAGCATCGTCGATATTATTTGCGACAAGTATATATCCGTAGTTATCAAGAGATTTCTGTATTATTTCTTTTCTTTCTAAGACGGCAGTGAAGGAATCTATTTCGTCACTTACCTTGCCGGCAAAATCCAAACTTGTTGTTATTAGAATGGCACTTGCCAGTTCATCATGTTCAGCCTGTGAAAGCAGATCAGCTGCAACGTATCTGGGATTTGCAGTTTCGTCAGCCAATACCAGTATTTCACTCGGACCGGCTATAGAATCGATACCTACCTGGCCAAAAACCGCCTTTTTGGCTAGAGCGACGAAGATATTGCCGGGACCTGTGATCTTGTCAACTTTTTTTATAGACTCGGTTCCGTATGCAAATGCTCCTACAGCCTGTGCGCCACCTATCTTGTATATCTCATCTACTCCTGCGATATCAGCTGCAACCAATGTAACAGGCTGAACAATTCCGCCTACTGCAGGTGTTGCGAGAGCTATTCTTTCAACTCCTGCAACCTTGGCAGGAACGATATTCATAAGAACGCTGCTTGGATAATATGCTTTTCCGCCGGGGGCATAACAGCCGACTGAATCTATCGGAACTATCTTCTGGCCGAGTATAGACCCGTCCTTTTTGCTGTAAAACCAGCTGTCTCTTAACTGCTTTTCGTGAAATACTCTTATGTTTTCTGCAGCTTCTTTTAAGATTTCTATAAACTCAGGATCAACCTGTTCATAAGCCTGTTCGATCTCAGCTTTAGTAACTATTACATTAGAACTGTTTATGTCCCATTTATCAAATCTGTTTGTAAGTTCAAACACGGCATCGTCACCACGTTCTCTTACATCTGAAAGGATGTCTGCAACAGTCTTTTCATATTCGGTGTATTGACTGGGACTTCTCTTGAGAAGATTTTTTAAGATGTCCTGTTTAGTTTCATTAGTTAGATTAACAATTCTCATTTATCTTAAACCTCTTTTAATTTGTTTATTATCTTGCGTATACGTTCTGAGTGCATCTGCATACTTACCTGGTTGACTATCATGCGAGCTGAAAGATCACATATGGTCTCAAGCACCTCAAGGCCGTTTTCTCTTAGTGTTGATCCTGTTTCTACTATATCAACTATAACGTCGCCCAAGCCTACTATAGGGCCAAGTTCAACAGAACCGTTAAGTTTGATTATATCTACAGTCTGATGTTTCTTATTGTAGAAATAATCCTTTGCTATAACGGGATACTTTGAGCATACTCTTATCATTTCATGATGTTTAAGGAGTTCACCAGCTTCATGAGGTCCGCATACACACATACGGCATTTACCGAATCCGAGATCAAGGACTTCATAGACTCTGCGATTTTCTTCCATAATGGTATCTTTGCCTACTACTCCGATATCAGCAGCACCGTATTCTACATATGTAGGAACATCGGGGCCCTTAGAAAGAAAGAATTTAAGCTTAAGTTCTTCATTGACAAAGATAAGCTTTCTGGTATCCTTATCCTTCATTTCCTCGCATGTTATGCCAATGCTTTCAAGTAAAGCCAGAGTTTTATCGGCTAGTCTTCCTTTTGTCAGTGCAAAGGTAAGATATTCGTCGTCATTAGCTTCATTTCTTTCCTGTTTGCAGAGCGCATTCAACAGGTCATCGATAACTACTACAAAACCTACTGCAGGTGCAGCTTTACCAAACTGACTGAGAAGATTGTCATACCGACCGCCTTTTACAATGGCATCTCCATTACCTACCGCATAGCCTTTGAAAATCATACCGGTATAGTATCTGTACTTGCTAAGCATCCCAAGATCAAAGAAGATGTACTCATCAATACCGCAGCTAACAGCGCTGTTATACACCTCGATAAGCCTGTTGATAGCTGACTTTGATCTTTCGTTTCCTGCTAGGGAAAGCGCATTTTTAAGACAGTTTATTCCACCTACAAGATCATTTATGGCAAGTATCTTGTCCTGCTTATCATCAGACAGATCGATACTTGACATATATTCCTTAACACCAAAGAAATTCTTATTGGAAACGTAGTCACGAAGTGTGAGCTCTGTATCTTCGTCAACTCCAAGTTCTTCGCAAAGGCCTCTGAAGAATTCAACATTTCCTATACAAATCCTGAATTTCTTAAGACCTGCAGCTTTAAGAGACTGTGCAGCGAGACGAATTACTTCGACATCAGAGTCGACACTGCTCTCTCCTATGAGCTCGACTCCCATCTGCGTAGTCTCTTTTAACTTACCCTGCAGCTCTGCAGTGTTGACATAGGCATTACCTTTATAAGTCAGACGAAGTACATTATTCTCTTCTAGGAAATACTTAGAGGCGCATCTGGCAATACTGGGTGTGAAGTCGCTGCGCAATACCATAGTCTGACCATTATTGTCACTAAATTTGTACAGACCGTTTGTATCGGTTGTTCCTATATCTCCGCTGAACAGCTCGAAGTATTCGAAACTGGGAGTCTGTATATCCTGATACCCGTAAGATATGAACATATCATGAATGGTATCTTCAACGTTAAGCTTTTTTTGATATTCGTCTCCGTATATATCCCTGACTCCGTCAGGTGTATGTAATAATTGCTTCATTTGTCTTACTATTATCTCCAATTCACTTTATCTTGGTAACGTGCTACCATATTAGCGTGCTACTTTAATGTAGTATATATGAAGTGATATATTCTGTCAACCCTCATTATCTCGTAATCTTAAGTCTTTATTTACATAGTCTAGATAAGGAATAAATATAGGTTCAACATGCTCGAAGAAAAACTCCTTGTCTAACTCGTCATGTCTGAAGCTTTTCCTTCCGCCTGCCGCTGCTCTCTCCCAAAAGATGAGCAATTCACTCAATCGCAGGTAGTAGTATTCTTCTTTTTTTGAAAAATAAAGAAGAAAGAAGGCTATCCCGCCCTGACGTTCAAACTCCTTCATGAACTCAACTTGGTGTTCATGTATGTTCTGGAGTGAAAATGTATCATATGCACATTCCTTTGCATCAAAACAAAGAGGAATGCCCTGTACGGCTCCGATATAATCAACTGTGCTCTTCTTTTCGAAGTAAGCAAGCGTTATCTGGTGAGTTTTGGGATCCATGTTTATGGGGGTTATTGGCGTCGGGATCTTTTGCATTAGAGCTAAATGATTGGACGCATATCTTTCATTTGTCCTATTTACTAGTTCTTCGAGAAAAGAGCCTCGAAGACCTCTTGATTTCCATGTGGGCATGTGATCGTCCTTTTTGAGAGTAAATTAAGTCGTTTGTCATCAGGAAATACTATTTTGTATGCATGAAGTAACTGATGTTTAAGACCGAGTTTCCTGTTAAGCTTAGTATCACCATATTTGTTATCTCCTAAGAGAGGATGACCTATAGATGACATATGAACCCTTATCTGATGCGATTTGCCTGTAATAAGATCGAGCTCAACAGAGGTTATATCGGTATTAAAAAGCTTATAGTGGCCTAGGACCGTGTAGGCAGTCTTAACAAGGCGGTATTCGCTTTTTTGTGATTCGTTCAGCCTCTCATAAGAATCACAGTCGATTATAGTGGATGTGTT
This sequence comes from uncultured Lachnospiraceae bacterium, assembly GCA_902789785.1. Lineage (GTDB taxonomy): Bacteria > Bacillota > Clostridia > Lachnospirales > Lachnospiraceae > Colinaster. Next base: position 8,430 of record CADAPR010000082.1, on the reverse strand, counting down.
ATTCTTTTCACATTTTAAATGATAGCCTATCAACGTGGCCTCACCATCAAGAAAACCGGTTACATAGGCTAGATAATACTTCTTGATAAGTCTGTCTCTTATCATTTCGGATAATACTTGCAAACCGTATACAGTCTTTCCGGCGAGAATGATCCCAGAGGTATTCCTGTCAAGTCTGTTTGCAATCGAAGGTCTGCAGACTGACAGACTTTCAATTGTAAGAGCCTTTTTTGAAAGCAGATAGCCGACTATCCATTCGTTTACAGAAAGGTCGGACGGGGCTGATTTCTGACTGAGAATACCATATGGTTTGTTTACAATAAGAAAGTCATCATCTTCATATACAATATCAATAGAGTCCTTGAATTTTTTGTATGCGTTCAGGAATTCATCTATGTCATTTAATGATACTGAAGAGTTGGAAAAGTGCTCAAATGTTTCATCAGAAAACCACAGTTTAATAATGTCGCCTTCTTTTAACAGTTCGTTACCGTTTAAGCGCTTATCATTTAGTACAATATTCTTTTTTCTTATCATTTTATAGATAAAGCTTTTGGTGGCAGCAGGAAGTATCCTTGCAAGATATTTATCAATACGCTGACCGCTGTCTTTTCTTTCTATAACAAATTCTTTCATACAGATATATTCTTTAATAAATTGACCAGTTTCTCATTTGGCTGTACTGACTGATCAGAATTTGACAGCTGAGTCAGCCTGTTTATGTAGGCATCTTCATTATCGAATACTTTTATGAGAATATCCTGAATGCCCTCAATCTTCATGTGTTTTTTTATGTGTTCATCAAAGCGTTTATTATCAAAATCTTTATCGGTTGTAAAAGCTATTAGAGAATCTTTAGTTATAACACAGTGAGCAAGATAAAAGTTTATTTCATAGCTTGTAAGATAAAGATTATACAAACCATGAAGAGATGCGATATTATCTTCTATCTTTGCATACATAGATTCGTTAAGCACTTTTACACGGGAACTCATTATAGCGCCGATAAGAGACTTGCTTGCGGGTAAAACACCGAGGATTGCAACGATAGTAAGTAAATTTCTGTTGCTTCCTGTTGTTACATAACCGATCGTATAGATTGCAGCAGAAAGTGCATACATTACAAGTGTGATGATCCAGTTCCTTACCTTGCTGTATGATGCGTACTTATATTCACCTTTTTCATATCTTTTCAGTAGTGACATTCAAAACTCCAGTTCATCAAAATCATGTATAAAATAATCGGCCATTGACTTTTTGTCTTCGCGTTGATGCAGGCTGTATTCATCATCAACAGCACATACCTTCATACCTGCATTATGACCGGCTTCTATTCCTTTAGTTATATCTTCAAAAACTAGACATTTTGCCGGATCGACATTTAGTCTTTTAGCACAGTTAAGATAAACGTCTGGAGCTGGCTTGCCGTTTAATACCTCACTGCCGGTGAGAACGGTTTTAAAATATCTGTTAAGCATGGTACATCATTAGCATATTTTTCATGTGCCATTTCGTTCCAGATATCCATCATTTTTTCAATAGAATCTGAAAAGTCAAAGGTATTTTTAAAATACTGCGCTGTCTGATAGAAACTCATCCCCTCGATCTTGGATTGCAGGTCATCAGGCAAAGTCTTACCATGACTGGCAAAATAATCGATGTCCACCTGTTTCCATATCCACATGGAATCAACCAAAGATCCATCCATGTCAAATATTACCGCATCAATATCTTTGAGTATGTCTTTTATCATAAGTAAATCCTTGATTACATATATTTTTTTATGAGACCGATCTCCTCATTGGTCAGTCTTCTGCTTGATCCTGTCTTGATGCTCTCATCTAGCTTTAAAGGTCCGAATGTAAGCCGTTTAAGATATATAACCCGGTTGTTTATAGCTTCCATCATTCTCTTTATTTGATGATAACGGCCTTCATGGATTGTTAAAAGTATACCTTGTTCATAACGGATGCATTTAGCTTCAAGAGTAGGTGTATCATCACCAATGTCTATGCCATGACATAATCTGTTTATGTCATCATCGCTTAGCTTGTTCTCGCATATGACATAATAGGTCTTATCTACATGTTTTGATGGCGAGAGCATATTGTGATTAAGCTTGCCGTTATTTGTAATAAGAAGGAGGCCTTCCGTATCCTTATCAAGCCTGCCTACGATAGATAGATCTGATCTCTTTTCATCAATTAGATCCATGACAGTTTTGCTGCTGTTATCATTGGTAGCAGTAATATATCCGGCGGGTTTGTTTAGAATTATGTATATATATTCTTCATAATGAAGAACAGTTTCATCGATCTTAACCTGCTGATTTTCGTTAAGGTGAAAACCTGCATCGGTAATAATTTTATCGTCAACCGAAACATGATTTTTCTTTATCAAAGAACAGGCTTCTTTTCTTGAATATGAAGTACATTTGCATATATACTTATCGAGTCTCATGATTTTTCTTGCGTCTACGCTTTTTCCTGCGGCTGTTAGTAATGTATAGGGCAAAGAAAATGTTAAATGTTACAAACAATACTACTAGTGTAACCACAAAGATGAATATCGGAGATAAAGCTGTTTTTTTCTCCTGATCAGATTTATAAATTTCGACGGTCTGATATTCTTTGTCTGCTTTTATAGATTCTATATCTTCTTCCTCGACAGGTTTTGGAAGTCCCTCAACATAAACTGAATCGGACGCCAGGTACAGATCATATTGATTCATGGCTCTGACAACTACGTTATAATCCTGCTCTATCTGCTTGGGAATATCAAATTCCATCGATGTACTGCTTCTGTCAGTCCATTCCTCGAGACGACCAAAATGATCGCCGCCGTCAAGGCTTACCTGATAATACTGTATATAGTTATCAGGATCGTACGCTTCTATATGAGCGGTCACTGTATCGCCATTATCTTTTATCTGAAGCGTACAGTATTCAGGTTCACTATAATCCCTGTCTAGTCTTTTAGAAGGTGCTTCAACAGCGATGTTTTGAAAAGATGAATTATCTATTCCCAGAGATGGAGAACTGAGACTGTAAAACTTTGCAACACAGTCTGCATCAATCTCTCCAAAACGCTTATAAGATTCTTCGTTCCAGAATTCACTATCCCTTTCTTCATCAAGATGACAGTGTTCTATGATAACAGCGGGTATATTATATTCTTCAGCATACTTAAGGATTCCGTAATACTCTCCGTCACGATCCTTGTTAAGTTTGTTCTTTATACCTCTGTCGAAAAGGCCAAGCTCAGTCAGAGCTTTCATCTCTATAGTTGCGAACTGATATCCTTTTACATAGTTGCTGCCCTTTGATGCCACCCAGACTTCACTCCCGAAAAGAGTATGATATTCGGACATATTGTAATGTATTGAGAATAGGAAATCTGCATTTACATCCTTAGCAAAGTCAAAACGTTCTTTTCGCGTAAGCTCTTTGTCGGTATTGTTTTCTCTTGTCAGATAAACATCTACACCTTCATACTGCTCAAGCCTGTCTTTCATAGCAGATGCTGTTATCAGATTTATATCTCGTTCTATTCTGTCATCAATATTACCACCCATTGCATCGCCGCCATGGCCGGGATCGATGACAACAACAACATTTTTACAATAAGACGGAAAATACGATATATGAAATAATATGAGACCTGTCAGGATAAGAATGATTCTGTGGATGTATTTCAAAGTATCTCCCCCATACTTAAAAAGAGCTGCGATTTTCGCAGCTCTAAATATTTCTTAAATAAGATCCAGATCAACGATCGAGTCGGACTTAACAGGTGCGGTGTTCTGAAGAGGAATATAATCCGTTGTTGCTCCAGCTTCACTGGCAGCCTGAGGATAAAGTTCGTTTCTGTTAGCCCTTACTGTTTCTACACATTCGTTGAGGCTGCTTATCAGACGGTTATACTCATTGTCTGACTGATTTATATAATGAGAAGTAACCTCTTCAACATGAGCAAGTAGGCTGTCTGTATACTGAGTAGCAGATTCCTTAAGCTCATTAGCTTCTATAACAGCTGCGTCTACTATCTCCTGAGCCTGTGATGCAGCGAGATTTATCACCTCATTTGCCTGATCATATGCTCTCTGCATGATCTCATGCTCGCTTATAAGTTCATTAGTCTGGGTTATAGCCTTGTTAACAATCTCCTGTGCCTCAAGCTTGGCATCGTTTCTAGCTTTATCTGCCTCAGCCATTATTGCATTTCTATTAGCGATTATCTTCTGATAATGTTTGATCTCTTCGGGAGTATTCTTCTTAAGCTCCATAAGGTAAGAATCCATCTCATCCTTATTGACCATGATTATATTGTTTGAAAATGCCTTATATTTGCAGCTGTCGATGTAATCTTGAATCTCATCGATCAATAATTCTATCTTACTCTGCTTAGTCTCCATAAACCCCTTCAACCTCTCTTATCATTTTTATGCCTGTATTTTTCGTATACCAAATCGGCAACGAAATCAGGAACACATTTGCTTATATCACCGTTAAAATATGCTATTTCCTTAACCCCGGATGAACTCAGATATGCATATTCAAGACTTGTAGTCAAAAATATGGTATCTAGTGCCCCGCCACTTAGCAGTTTATTCGTTTGAGCAATCTGCAGTTCATATTCAAAATCGGTGATGGCTCTCAGACCTCTTATAGCTATATTAACATTAATGCTCTTGGCATAATCTATAAGGAGCCCACTGAAGGATTCAACTCTTATATTTGGTATGTCCTCCGTAGCCTTCTTAAGTATATTAACACGTTCCTCAACTGAAAACAATGGTGTCTTATTGCAATTGTCCAGAACGCTTACAATGACTTCATCGAACATTTCGGCAGCTCGGTTTATGATGTCGAGATGACCGAAAGTGACCGGATCGAAACTTCCGGGATAAATCGCTGCATGCATATAAATACCTCACTTTTTGCATCCTTAGATATTATACTAAAAATGAAGAGTTTTTTAAACCGATTATTTAGGAATTTGTCGCCAATCTGAAAAATACATGCTTGTTGGTCTTATAGAACTTTTCCTTGTATATTTCATATCCAAGTGAAGTTATATCGGAGAAGTCTCTCTCAATGGCAGCCTCAATAATGAAAATTGTATCTTCGTGAATGATCTTTGAGGTCAGAAGCTGTTTCATGATATTTGATTCGTTCATTGAATCATATGGAGGATCCATAAAAATGATATCTGCCTTGTCATGGATCTCATACAATGCGTCTGAAACATCTCTTGCGATTATTGTAGCTTCATCCTGAAATTTACATTTGATAACGTTAAACTTTATGCACTCAATGGCCTTTTTGTTCTTTTCAACAAAATAGGCATGTCTTGCGCCTCTGCTTATGGCTTCGATCCCTATTGCTCCGCTTCCGCTGTACAGATCAATAAATACACAATCAGGCAGATCAAAATTGATCATATTGAACAGTGTTTCCTTGATTTTATCTGTTGTAGGTCTAGTATCAAGCCCCTGAGGCGCGATTAGCGGCACAGAACGGGCACTTCCGGCGATTACTCTCATATTTTAGTTACCTCTCAGTTTGGTCCCTTTGCTGTCGCGTTTGCCGAGCTTTATTGAGTTAAGAGCGATTATGCGACCGTTGTAATCGTAATTCTGTTCGACAGCATTCTGAGTATAGAATACTTCTTCTACAAAATCCTTCGGTGACAATTTCATGCCGCGAACACCGACAGCCGCCTTTTTCTTTTCCGGTATCTCTTCGATCGGGAAACGCAAGAAATAACCGTCATTTGTTTTAAGGACTATATTTCTTTGTTCTTTTATAGCGACTACACTAATAACTTCATCATCATCTAAAAGCTTTGTTGCGGCGACAGTTCTTTTGGCAACATCAAATTCTCCACCGTCAACGATCTTCATCATACTCAGCTTGGTTACAAATATCAGTCTGTAGAGATTAAGCTCGCTTTGACTCGCAACAGCAACTATGTTTTCAGTCGCTGAAGAATAGTTGCTGACGTTATCTATCGGCTTTCCTTTATCTCTGAATTTTCCCATGGGAAGGTCAAGAACCTTTATGGTATGAAGCTGCCCGTTATTGGTGAACAGACATATCTTGCCGGTGTTTTTGCAACGGCAAATATACTTGAATTCGGCTCTAACGGCTTCTTCATTTCTTTCGAATGTAGGTATATCGATGATCTTGGCATATCCGAATCTGTCCATAATGAACATTACTTCCATCTCGGGAATCTGAACTTCTTCAACTACAGCTTCTTCGCAGTTATCGATTACGGTTCTTCTAGGACGACCGTATTCTTTTTTTATCTCGTCTAGCTCGTTGATGATGACCTGAGCCATTGAATCCTTTCTTTCGAGTATATCCTCATACTTAAAGATATTGGCTACTGTCTCATTATGTTCTGCAATCAGTGCATCAAGTTCTAACCCTATGAGTTTGTAAAGGCGCATCTCAAGAATGGCATTGGCCTGAGGTTCGGTAAACATCAGCTGTTTTGCCATTACTTCGCTTTCCTTGCTCTTGAATTTTATTCCGGTTGTTTTTCCCTCGATAAGACAGGCTTTTGCCATCGCTCTGTCCTTTGAACCTCGAAGTATCTCTATTATAAGATCGATGACGTTGCAGGCCTTTATCAGACCTTCCTGTATCTCTTTTTTGCTTTGTTCCTTAGCTAACAGATTCGTATACTTTCTGGTAGTCACTTCATATCTGAATTCAACGCATTCCTTAAGTATACGCTTGAGCCCCATTGTTTCAGGCCTGCCGCCAGCTATAGCCAGCATGTTTACACCGAATGTATCCTCGAGTTTTGTTTTTTTATAGAGCAGATTGATGAAATTATCTACATTTGCATCTTTTCTTAGTTCGATTACGATTCGAATGCCTTCCTTGGATGACTGATTAGAGATATCGATTACATCCGGAGCTTTCTTTGTTTCGGCAAGAGTTGCAATATCTTGTAAGAATTTTGTGATATTAGCACCGATCATCGTAAAAGGAATTTCAGTTATGACAACATTAGTCTTACCGTTTTTGCCTTTTTCAACTTCAACTTTTCCTCTTACTTTGATCTTTCCCTGACCTGTGCGATAGATCTCAAGGAGTTCATCCTTGTTTGTGACTATTCCGCCGGTCGGAAAGTCGGGGCCCTGTACATATCTCATCAGATGAGAAGTAGATATAGTCTCATCCTTCATATATGCCTTCATTGCTCCGATAACCTCGGACAGATTATGAGGCGGTATGCTTGTTGCCATACCTACCGCGATACCTTCGGTTCCGTTTACAAGAAGATTGGGGAACTTTGACGGTAATACTGAGGGTTCCTTTTCTGTCTCATCAAAGTTTGGTATGAAGTCAACTACATCCTTATCGAGGTCATCAAGAAGGCAGTTCTGCGTTATCTTTTGGAGTCTTGCCTCCGTATAACGCATAGCTGCAGCTCCGTCACCTTCTATATTGCCGAAGTTGCCGTGACCATCCACAAGCGGCATTCCCTTTTTAAAGTCCTGACTCATGTTTACCAGGGCATCATAGATTGAAGAATCGCCGTGAGGATGATATTTACCCATTGTATCGCCTACGATACGAGCAGATTTTCTGTATGGCTTATCAAATTTTATTCCAAGCTCATGCATGTCATAAAGAGTTCTGCGCTGTACGGGCTTTAAACCGTCTCTTACATCAGGCAAGGCACGTGCTATTATTACCGACATTGCATAATCGATATATGACTTCTGCATAACCTCGGAGTATTCGGTTTTTATAATATCTTCATTAGTGTTCATAAGTCACCTTAAACATCAAGCTGTGCATCATTTGCGTGCTCATAAATAAATGCTTTCCTGGGAGGGACATCATTTCCCATCAAAAGTTCTGTTATATCGCTGGCCATTCTTGCGTCTTCTATCTCAACAAGTTTTAGCTTTCTTCTGGCTGGATCGAGTGTTGTTTCCCATAACTGTTCGGCATCCATCTCGCCAAGACCTTTGTAACGCTGCAGAGTAAATGCACTTTTATGTGTCTTTCTGTATTTTTCAAGCGCCTTGTCATCATAAAGATATTCTTCTTCGCCCTTAGATGGCATAGCCTTATAAAGTGGAGGCATAGCTATATATACGTGACCTTCATAGATGAGTTCCGGCATGAATCTATAGAATAATGTGAGTAGCAAAGTTGATATATGAGCACCATCAACATCCGCATCGGCCATTATAATGATCTTGTCGTATTTTAACTTTGTTATATCAAAGTCATTGCCATAGCCTTCTGAAAAACCGCATCCGAACGAATTTATCATTGTCTTGATCTCGGCATTGGCAAGTATCTTGTCTATTGATGCCTTTTCAACATTTAAGATCTTACCTCTTATAGGAAGTATTGCCTGGTAATTCCTGTCGCGTGCAGTTTTTGCACTTCCTCC